>CAITYE010000464.1 GCA_903896535.1 uncultured Paracraurococcus sp. | reverse complement strand
CTCGCACATCTCGAAGGGCGTCGAGTGGCGATGCCGCATCAGATAGCGGATCAGGCCGCGATCCTCGGTCACGGCGCGGGTGCCGCGGCCATAGGAGACGCGGGCGGACTGCACCACGGCCGCATCGTCGCCCATATAATCGACGACCCGGATGAAGCCGTGGTCGAGCACCGGGATCGCCTGGAACAGCAACGCTTCCAGCGCCGGCACGGTGGGGCGCAGGGTGCGCTGCTCGGCGGCGCGGGCGCCGGCGATTTCCTGCTGTTGGGCCTCGGTCAGCGCCATACGGGGGTTCCTCGGGGTCGAGAGAGGGTCATAGCGCCCAGGCCTTATCGGCGGCCAGCCCAACAGCCGGCCTGCGGCAGGGCTGGCGGCGCCCGGCCAGCTTCGGCATGCTGCAGCGTCCTATTTCGCCGGAGTTCGCCGCATGTCCGCCCTTGATGCCATCCGCACCCAGCACGCCGCGCTGACCGAGATCCGCCGGGACTTCCACGCCCATCCCGAACTGGGGATGGAGGAACACCGGACCGCCGAACGGGTGGCGGCGCTGCTGGAAGGCTGGGGCATTGAGGTGCATCGCGGCGTCGGCCGGACCGGGGTCGTCGGCGTGCTGCGCAGCGGCCGGGGCAATCGGGCCATCGGCCTGCGGGCCGACATGGACGCCCTGCCGATGCAGGAACTGGCGGAAATCCCCTACGCCAGCACCATCGCCGGGAAGATGCATGCCTGTGGCCATGACGGACACACCACCATGCTGCTGGGCGCCGCGCAGTACTTGGCCCAGACGAAGAATTTCGACGGCACGGTCCATTTCATCTTCCAGCCCGGCGAGGAAGGCTGCGGCGGGGCACTGGCCATGCTGGAAGACCGGCTGTTCGAACGCTTCCCCTGCGAGGCGATCTTCGGCATGCACAATCGGCCCAGCCTGCCGCTTGGCCATTTCGGGGTGAAGCGGGAGACGGTCTCGGCCGGCGGCGCCTTCTTCGACATCCTGATCGAGGGCAAGGGCGCGCATGGCGCCCGGCCGGAGGTCTCGATCGACCCGGTGCTCACCGCCTGCCATGTGACCACCGCGATCCAGTCCATCGTCTCGCGCACCGTCGATCCGCGCGATTCGGCGGTCGTCAGTGTCACCAAGGTGGTGGGCGGTGATGCTTATAACGTGATCCCGCATACCGCCACGATCAGCGGCACCGCGCGCTTCTTCTCCCGCAAAGTGGCCGAACAGATCGAAGCCGGGCTCGGCCGCATCGCCGAGGGGGTCGCCGCCGGCTTCGGCGCGAAGGCCAAGCTCGACTGGCGGCTGATCTTCGCCCCCACCATCAACGACGCGACCCAGGCGGACGCCTTTGCCGAAGTGGCAGCCGCGCTGGGGCCGGTGAATTTCGATCTGCCGCCGGGCATGGGCTCCGAGGATTTCTCCTTCATGATGGAGAAGGTGCCCGGCGCCTACATCCACCTCGGCATCGGGCCGGGCGAGATGCCGCACCACCCGCGCTATCAGTTCAATGATGAGGCGATCCCCTTCGGCGCGGCCGCCTATGCCGGGATCGTCGAGAAGGTGCTGCACAAGCCCTGAACCCCTCGCTTTCCGCCGCCGGATCGCCTATGTAGATCGGGTCACCTCGGTGACTATGGTGATAAACGCGGATCGGGATAAGCGTTGCGGACCCGGGGGCAGTGCCCGGCGCCTCCACCAACCTCCGGCTTCGGCCGGATTTCGGGGGGCGAAACAGGCTCGACGCGCGTGGTAATGGAGCCGTTTTTGCCCGGCATGGTTCCGCCGTTATCGGGCCGACCCACAAGTGCGAACGACAACGACGCACTCGCTGTTGCTGCGTAAGCAGTGAACAAGCGCGGTTCGGGGGGCACCGGGCAACAGAAGCCCCCCACTTTCCTCCCCACCCCATCCAGGTCAATCCTGCCGCATGAGCGAAGCCAAACCACCCGAAAGCCTGCTCCCCTACAGCGACTGGGCCGAGGAAGCCTTGCGCGCCGTGGTGCGGGAGGCGGTGGCGCATGCCGCGGCCGCAGGCCTGCCTGGCGAGCATCATTTCTTCATCACCTTCCGCACCGATGCCCCCGGCGTCAGCCTGCCAACGCATCTGCTGGCCCGCTTCCCACAAGAAATGACCATCGTGCTGCAGAACAAATTCTGGGGCCTCACGGTCGATCGCGCGACCGATCGCTTCTCGGTCGGGCTGTCCTTCGGTGGCATTCCGGCGACGCTCACCATCCCCTTCGCCGCGGTCACCGCCTTCGTCGATCCGGCGGTGAACTTTGGCCTGCGCTTCGCCGCCCCGGCCGCGGCGCCGCTATTCGAGGATGCCCCCGAGGCCGAGGCGGAGAACCCGGCGGCGGACGCAGCACCCAGCCCACCGGCGGCGGCCGCATCGCCGCAAGTGGTCAGCCTCGACGCCTTCCGCCGCAAGCGGGACTGAAGCGCCGCCCGGGGGATGGGTGACTTGCGCGCGGGGCTGGCCTAATCCTCGGGCGCCAAGCCTGCGGAGATGCGACGTGACCCCTCCCCTCGATGCTGCCGGCGCCGCCGGTCCGGCCCGCCCGGAAAGCTTCCGCTTTTCGACGATGTTCCCGCTGGGGGCCGATACCACGCCCTATCGCAAGCTCGATATCGGCGGGGTCGGTACGATCGAGGTCGGCGGCCAGCGCGTGTTGACCATCAAGCCCGAGACCCTGGAACAGCTCGCCTTCCAGGCGTGCCGCGATGTGTCCCACCTGCTCCGGCCGGGCCATCTGCAACAGCTCGCGAATATTCTGAAGGACCCGGAGGCGAGCGCGAATGACCGCTTCGTGGCACTCGACCTGCTGAAGAACGCCAATATCGCCGCCGGCGGGCAGTTGCCGATGTGCCAGGACACCGGCACCGCCATCGTCTTCGGCAAGAAGGGCCAGCGCGTCTGGGTTGAGGGCGACGAGGAGGAGGCGCTCTCCTACGGCGTGCACCGGACCTATACCGAGACCAATCTCCGCTATTCTCAGATGGCGCCGCTCTCGATGTTCGAGGAGGCGAATACCGGCAACAACCTGCCGGTCGATTTCGCCATCATGGCCGCGCCAGGCGAGCACCACGCCGACGAATTCAACCTGATGTTCGTCCTGAAGGGCGGCGGTTCGGCGAATAAGACCTTCCTCTTTCAGCAGACTAGGGCCGTGCTGAACGAGGCGAAGCTGCTGGCGTTCCTGGAAGATAAGATCAAGACGCTGGGAACCAGTGCCTGCCCGCCCTATCATCTGGCGATCGTGATCGGTGGCACCTCGGCCGAGACGACGCTGAAGACCGTCAAGCTCGCCTCCACCCGCTATCTGGATGCGCTGCCGACCCAGGGCGACCGGTCCGGCCACGCCTTCCGGGACCCAGCGCTGGAAGCGAAGGTGCACCGGCTGACGCAGAATCTTGGCGTCGGCGCGCAGTTTGGCGGCAAGTATTTCTGCCACGATGTGCGGGTGATCCGCCTGCCGCGCCACGGTGCCAGCCTGCCGATCGGCATTGGCGTGAGCTGTTCGGCCGATCGGCAAATCAAGGCCAAGATCACCCCGGACGGCGTCTTCCTGGAAGCGCTGGAGCGCGACCCGGCGCATTACCTGCCCGAGCATACCGAAGACATCCTGGGCGGCGAGGTGGTACGGATCGATCTTTCCAAGCCAATGAGCGAGATCCGCGCGACACTCTCCGGCTACCCCGTGAAGACACGCGTCTCGCTCACCGGAACCATGGTGGTGGCGCGCGACATCGCGCACGCCAAGCTGCAGGAGAGGCTGGATGCCGGGCAGGGACTCCCGGACTACCTGAAGAGCCACCCGGTCTATTACGCCGGGCCGGCCAAGACCCCGACGGGTATGGCCACCGGCAGCTTCGGCCCGACCACGGCCGGGCGCATGGACAGCTATGTGGAGGCCTTCCAGAAGGCCGGTGGGTCGTTGGTGATGCTGGCCAAGGGCAATCGCAGCAAGGCGGTGCTGAACGCCTGCAAAGCCTATGGCGGGTTCTACCTGGGTTCGGTCGGCGGGCCGGCGGCGCGGCTCGCGCAGGACTGCATCAAGAAGGTCGAGGTGCTGGAATACCCTGAGCTAGGGATGGAAGCAGTCTGGCGGATTGAGGTGGTGGATTTTCCCGCCTTTATCATCATGGACGACAAGGGCAATGATTTCTACGAAGGGCTGGAGTGATGCGCCGGCGCATCTCCTCGGGCTCCCGCTTCGAGGAGGAGATCGGCTATTCGCGCGCCGTCGTCGCCGGGGATGATGTCTTCGTCTCCGGCACCACTGGCTACGACTACGCGACGATGACGATCGCTGCCGATGTCGTGGCCCAGGCGCGGCAATGCTTCGAGAATATCGCCCGCGCGCTGGCTGACGCGGATTGCACGCTTGATGATGTCGTCCGCGTGCTGTTCATCGTGCCGCACCGGGAGGACTGGGAGCCCTGCTGGCCGGTGCTGAAACACTATCTGGGGCGGGCCCGCCCGGCCTCGACGCTCATCCATGCCGGGCTGCAGAATGAGGCGATGCGGATCGAGATCGAAGTCACGGCCCGCCGGCAAAAGAAGGATTAGCCGATGCGCTTCGCGGTCGATCGCCTGGACCACCTGGTCATCAATTGTGTGGATGTCGAGAAGATGGCGAGCTGGTACCAGCGCGTGCTCGGCATGGAGCGCGAGGATTTCGGCGACCCGCCGCGCATCGCGCTGAAATTCGGCGGCCAGAAGATCAATCTGCGCCCGGCCACGGCAACCCAGGAGGCTTGGCTGGCGGCCGAGGTGACGAAGCCCGGAACACAGGATCTATGCTTCATCGTCGCAATGTCCGCGGCGGAAATCGTGACCCAGTTCCATGCCTGCGGCGTGACGATCCTGCTCGGTCCGGTGGCACGCCAGGGCGCACTCGGCCCCATGGGTTCGGTGTACTGCCGCGACCCGGAAGGCAATCTGATCGAGGTGTCGAGCTACTCGCCCTGACGGCAGCGCGGGCTATTCACCCGCGGCGTCGAGCACGTGCAGCGCATAGGTGAATGCCGCACCGGCATTGAGCGCGATGGCGACACCCATCGCCTCACTCATCTCGACCTTGGTCGCACCGGCGGCCTTGGCCTTGCGGACATGGGCGTCGATGCAGCCGTCGCAGCGTGTCGTGATGGCGACGGCCAGCGCGATCAATTCGCGCGTCTTTGCATCCAGGTGCTGCGTGTTCGCAGCACCGCGGGCAAGCGCGCCGAAGCCCTTTACCAGCTCGGGATGCAGCGTATTCAGCTCCCGGCCCATGGCGCGGGCGGTGGCATTGTAGGCATCCCAGTCCTTGATCGCGGACATGCTATCCCTCCCCGACGCGCCCGGGCGGTCTATTCGACCGCCTCGGGCTCCTTTTCCGGCTCGCCGTCACCAGCCTCCGGTTTCGGCAGGGCGGGCGGTGCGGCCTCGGCGTAATCGAAATCAAGCGCACCGTCCTTCATCGTGACCTTCACCGCGCCGCCCTTGATCAGCTTCCCAAAGAGCAGTTCTTCGGCCAGCGGCTTCTTGACGTACTCCTGGATGATGCGGGCGAGTGGCCGGGCCCCGTAGAGCGGGTCGAAGCCCTTCTCGGCCAGCCATTCCTTCGCCGCCGAACTGAGTTCGATCGTCACATTGCGGTCGGCGAGTTGCGCCTCAAGCTGCATGACGAATTTCTCGACCACCCGGCCGACGATTTCGGCCGTAAGACCCGAGAAGGGTACGATGGCGTCCAGGCGGTTCCGGAACTCCGGCGTGAAGAGCCGCTGGATCGCCTCCTGGTCCTCGCCCACGCGACCCTCGCGGCCGAAGCCGATCGCTGGCTTCGCGAGATCCGAAGCGCCGGCATTGGTGGTCATGATGAGGATCACATTGCGGAAATCGACTATCTTGCCGTTGTGATCGGTCAGTTTCCCGTGGTCCATCACCTGCAACAAGATGTTGTAGAGATCCTGGTGCGCCTTCTCGATCTCATCGAGCAACAGGACGGCATGCGGATGCTGGTCGATCGAATCCGTCAGCAACCCACCCTGATCAAAGCCGACATAGCCCGGGGGCGCGCCGATCAACCGGCTGATGCTGTGACGTTCCATATATTCGGACATGTCGAAGCGGATCAGCTCAATCCCCAGCGTCTTGGCCAGTTGCTTGGCGACTTCCGTCTTGCCGACCCCGGTCGGGCCGGAAAACAGATAGTTGCCGATCGGCTTCTCCGGATCGCGCAGCCCGGCGCGAGAGAGCTTGATCGCGGCGGAGAGGGCCTCGATCGCCTTCTCCTGCCCGAACACCATGGCCTTGAGGTCGCGCTCAAGGTTACGCAGCGTCTCCTTGTCGTCGGCGCTCACCGATTTCGGCGGGATGCGGGCGATCTTGGCCACGATCTCCTCGACATCCTTGAGCGTCACGTTCTTCCGCCGCTTGCCCTCGGGCAGCAGCATTCGCGACGCGCCAACCTCGTCGATCACGTCGATCGCCTTGTCTGGCAGTTTCCGGTCGTGGATGTACTTGGCCGAGAGTTCGACGGCGGCACGGATCGCCTCCGGCGAGTATTTTACCTTGTGGTGTTTTTCATAGTTCGTCTTGAGGCCCTGGAGGATCTTCACCGCGTCCTCGACGGTCGGTTCGTTGACGTCGATCTTCTGGAAGCGGCGGACCAGCGCCCGATCCTTCTCGAAGTAGTTGCGGTATTCCTTGTAGGTGGTCGAGCCGACGCAGCGCAGCGAGCCCTGTGCGAGCGCCGGCTTCAGCAGATTCGAGGCATCCATCGCGCCGCCCGAGGTGGCCCCAGCGCCGATGACCGTGTGGATTTCGTCGATGAACAGGACCGAGCCGGGTTGCTGCTCAAGTTCGGAGACCACGGCCTTCAGCCGCTCCTCAAAATCGCCGCGATAGCGGGTGCCGGCCAGCAGGCTGCCCATATCGAGGGCATAGATGGTGCTCTTCAGGAGCACCTCGGGCACCTCGCCCTCAATGATCCGCTTGGCGAGGCCTTCGGCAATCGCCGTCTTGCCGACCCCCGGATCGCCGACATAGAGCGGGTTGTTCTTGGTCCGCCGGCACAGGATCTGGATGGTCCGCTCGATCTCCTGGTCGCGGCCGATCAGCGGATCAATTTTGCCCTGCTGCGCCTTCTTGTTGAGGTTAACGCAGTAATTGGAGAGCGCGTCCTGGTTGCGGCCGCCGCGCGGCTTTTCCTCCTTCTCACCTTCCTCAGGCGGCGGGCCGCCGGTTGGCGAGCCCTGCACAGGCCGCTGCTGAGTCCGGCCAGGTGCCTTGGCGATCCCATGGCTGATGAAGTTCACAGCATCCAGGCGGGTCATGTCCTGGAGTTGCAGGTAGTAGACCGCATGGCTCTCGCGTTCGGAGAAGAGAGCAACCAGGACGTTGGCCCCCGTCACCTCGTCGCGGCCGGAGGATTGCACGTGGATCGCCGCGCGCTGCACCACCCGCTGAAAGCCCGCCGTCGGCTTCGGGTCGCCACCGCGCTCGGACACCAGACCAGCTAGGTCCTTGTCGAGGAACTCGGTGAGGTCGCGCTTCAGCTTCTCGACATCGACACCGCAAGCCCGCAAAACGCCGGCCGCATCAGTATCGTCAGTGAGCGAGAGCAACATGTGCTCCAGTGTCGCGTATTCGTGGCGGCGTTCGTTGGCAAGACCAAGCGCCCGATGCAGCGTTTGCTCAAGATTACGGGACAGCATGCTTCGCAACGCTCCCTGATGCTCTGTCGACCGGGGGTGCCGATCGCGGCCAATGCACGGCCTCAACCGAATAGTGGCGCAAGGCCCTCGCCCCGCGCGAGTCCGCCAATCGGCGGGGGTACGTTTGGTGGCAGGAAAGCCGACCGCGGCCTACGGTTACGATAGGGATAAGCGGGAATCGTGCCAGGAATGGGCAGGCGCGCTGTAAAGCGCCTATTCCTTCTCGATCGTGCATTGCAGCGGATGCTGGTTCT
>CAITYE010000463.1 GCA_903896535.1 uncultured Paracraurococcus sp. | reverse complement strand
GGGGGGATATTGACCTGGCAGAAGCGCCGATCGCCGGCGCGGGCCTCGATCTCGGCGATCGCGCTCTGCTCGTGCTCCAGCGTGATCTGCACGCTGCCCTTCAGGCGCGGTTCAGGGTCACAGAAGGCAGCGCATTGCCACTCGTTCACCGCCACCGCAATGGCAGCGCCGAACTCCACATTGCGTTCCGCCGCGGCCCCACCGACGAGCGGCGCCAGCAGGCCCGCCTTCACGTCAAAGAGGTCGAGCAACTGTTCCCGCATCATCGCCAGGTCGGAGCCCGGCGGGCCGCCCGTCTTCGGCCAGCTATCGCCGCGCATCCCATTGCCGGGCGACATGCGTGGGTACATCGAGGTGCGGGCTAATCCAGCGCGGGAGCGGTTGCCGATGCTCTGCCGGTGTTCTCGCCAGCGAGCCGACAGGAAAGGGTCGAAATCCGCCGGCGTTCGGAAGAAGGGATGCACATCGCAATCGACGAAGCCGAGATGCTGCTGGGCGGGACGTTCGATCCGCGGATCGCGGAGGGCCACGTTCATCGCGTCTGCTCCTGTTTGAGGCGGGGATAGGTCGCCAATGGATTGTCGCGGGTGATTTTGCGCACGAGGTCGGGGGGCAGGCCGGCGGGCAACACCTCGTCCCCGTCGTAGTGCCAATGCGGGTAGTCCGTCGCAAAAAGCAGCATCTCGTCCGAGCCGAACTGCTCCAGAATGCGCAGCAACGACGCCGCATCGGGCGGTGTGTCGAAAGGCTGCGCGGTCAGGCGGACACGCTCGCGCACGATGTCACTGGGCAAGCGGTTCAGCCAAGGCACTTCGGCGCGCACGCCACGCCAGGTCTTGTTGAAGCGCCACATGCTGGCCGGCAGCCAAGTCACCCCGCTTTCAATCAGCACCACACGAAGGTCGGGGAACTTCTGGAAGACGCCCTCGGCCAGCAGCGAATTCAAGGCGGCGGCATGCCCCTGGGCGAAGGACACATAGTCTTCAAGATACAGGCTTCCCCAGCCGCCGGCACTCGGCGGATGCCGGAAAGAGGAGCCGGCATGGACGCCGATCGGCAGCCCGTGCTTCTCCGCCACGCGATAGAGCGGCCACATGAAGCGCCGCCCCAGCGGCACCTCCGCCATCGCCAGCAGCAGGACCTGGACGAATCGCCGGTCGCCGGCAAGGCGTTCGACCTCCTCGGCCGCGAGGTCGGGGCTATGCGGCGGCACAACGATGGAGGCACGCAGACGCGGGTCCCGGTCCAGCCATTCGGCCGCGAGCCAGTTATTGATCGCCCGGCAGAGAGCCAGCGAGAGATCCTCGCTGAAGATCATCTGCGCGCCGTGGATCACGTTGCAAATCGCGAACTCCGGCGCCAGCGGGTCGAGGATATGCGCTTGCAGGGCTTGGAGGCTGCCGCCGGCCGGCCCTTTCGGAAGCTTCCAGTCCGGCCGGGCATTGATGGCGGCGCCGGGCGGATAGGCGCTGGTGTCGAGGTTCTCGCGCTCCAACCCCCGGCGCTCCACATGCTCGCGCCAATAGGGCTCCATGTAAGGCAGCAGATCACGCACCGAGGGCACGGTGACATGGACATCACAATCGATGGCGCCCGGCGGGATCACGCAGGATCTCCGGGCTGGGGTCCAGGTTTGGACAAGGCCGTTCCTCGCTATCCCCTATGATGCTGCCTGCGGGGTGCCGGATGCAAGCCGGACGCACGACGGGAAGCGGGTCAGCTTGAACAGCAGCCGAGAAAATCCTGACAGAACCGTCCCCGGGCGAGGATGGCGGGCAGGCTCTCAGCCGTGTCCGGCATAAGCCGCAGGAATGGTCTGCACTTCCCGCACCACCTGGCGGACCGCGCCGGGATCGGCGCC
>CAITYE010000462.1 GCA_903896535.1 uncultured Paracraurococcus sp. | reverse complement strand
CCGCCACCCTGGCCGCCCAGGCGCGCGACCTGCCGGGTGCGCTGGCCCGGCTGCGGCCCGCCGAAGCCGCGCGCCCGCCGCCCCTGCCGGAGGGTCCCGCGCCGCATGCGGTGCTGCCGGTCGCCGGGCGGATCACCCGTGGCTTCGGCGCCCCGGCCGAAGGCGGCCCCAGCCAGGGGATCAGTTTGGCCGCCGCCCCGGCCGCCCGGGTGACCAGCCCCTGCGCCGGCCGCGTGGTCTTTGCCGGACCTTTTCGCAGTTTCGGGCTTTTGTTGATTGTGGATTGCGGCGACGGGTACCATTTTGTGCTCGCTGGCCTTGATCGGTTGGATTCCGGCCCCGGCCAGCAGGTGCTCGCTGGCGAGCCGGTGGGGCAATTGCCTCGGCCGGTGGGGCGGGCCCCGCCGCTGCTCTATCTGGAGTTGCGGCGGCAGACCCAGCCGATCGATCCGCGCGCCTGGTTCGTGGAACCTGGTGCGGCGGGTTGAGGCGGTGGGGTAGGATGCGGGGCAGCGGGGACAGGACAAGGATTGGGTTGGCGATGAAGTTGCGGACAATGGCGGCAGTGGCCGGGGCCTTCGCGGCCGGCGTGGTGGTCGGGCCGGTGGTCGCGGCCTGGGCGCAGGAGAGTGGCCGTGCCGAGACCTATCGCCTGCTCAATCTCTTCGGCGACGTCTACGAACGGATCCGCGCCGAATACGTGGAGCCGATCAACGACCGGGACGCGATCGAGAACGCGATCAACGGCATGCTGAACGGGCTCGACCCGCACAGCTCCTATCTCAACCAGCGCAGCTACCGCGACATGCAGGTGCAGACGCGCGGTGAGTTCGGCGGCCTCGGCATCGAGGTGACGCAGGAGAACGGCTACATCAAGGTCATCAGCCCGATCGACGACACCCCGGCGGCCCGCGCCGGCATCAAGGCCGGCGATATCATCACCCAGCTGAACGGCACCTCGGTCCAGGGCATGACCCTGCAGGAAGCGGTCGAGCAGATGCGCGGGGAGCGCGGCACCGCGATCAAGCTGACGATCCGGCGCGAAGGCGCCGACAAGCCGCTGGAGCTGAGCCTGACCCGCGAGGTGATCCGCCCGCAGGTGGTCCGCTTCCGGCTGGAAAGCGGCGATATCGGCTATGTCCGCGTCACCTCCTTCAACGAGCAGACGGATACCGGGCTGCGCAAGGCGATCCAGACCCTGCGGCAACAGGCCGGGGCCGGTGGCCTCAAGGGGCTGGTGCTGGATTTGCGCAACAACCCGGGCGGGCTGCTGGATCAGGCGGTGCAGGTCTCCGACGACTTCCTGGAACAGGGCGAGATCGTCTCCACCCGCGCCCGCCGGCCGGAGGATGCCCAGCGTTGGAACGCCAAGCCTGGCGACATCGCCCAGGGCGTCCCGATGGTGGTGCTGATCAATGGCGGCAGCGCCTCGGCCTCGGAAATCGTCGCCGGCGCCTTGCAGGACCACCGCCGCGCCATCGTGCTGGGCGTCAAGAGCTTCGGCAAAGGCAGCGTGCAGACGGTGATGCCGATCCCCGGCCAGGGCGCCATCCGCCTGACCACAGCACGCTATTACACGCCCTCCGGCCGCTCCATCCAGGGCACTGGCATCGAGCCGGATATCGAGGTGCTAAGCCAGCGCCAGGAGGCCAATGCTGGCCCGCCGCAGCGCGAGCGGGAGGCTGATCTCCGCAAATCGCTGCGCAATGAGGGCGGGACACCGGCGCAGGCTGGCGTGCCGGCGCTGCCGCCGCTGCAACTGCCGCCGGGCGTCGCCGACAAGGTCAGCAAGCAGCCCGCCGAAGGCGCGCCGAGCTTCGATCCGACCAAGCCGGAGACCGATTTCCAGCTGCAGCAGGGACTAGGTCTGCTGCGCAACCTCGGTGCGGCCCAGGCGGTAGTGCCGCAGCGCCGCGCCGCGACGCAATGAGGCGCCGCACTGGCTAGGACGGGACGCTTCGCCTTCCCCCGCGCCAACCCTTTTCAGGGCTGGCGCGGGCTGGCCCGTTTCTGGGCGCTGGTCCTCGGCCTGATCGGCGTTGGGCTCGCGCTGCTGGCTTTCCTGGGTGCACCGCCGAGCGCGCCGCAGCAGGCGCTGCCCGCTGCCGCGAGCCCAGCTGCCGGGGCCGTGGCGCAGGCGCCAAGCACGGCCGCGCCGCCCGCATCGGCCACGCCAGTCGGGCCGGCGCCGGCCGCTGCCGTGCCGCCCGGCCTAGACTTGGGCCTGATCGAACAAAGCCGCTTTGGTCCCCTGCCCCGGCTGGGCCCGGAGAACCGCTCGGCGATCCGCGCCTATGCCCGCCCCTTCGACCGCGCCGATGCCCGACCGCGCATCGCGCTCATCATCGGCGGGCTGGGGATGAATGCCGGGCTGACCGAGGAAGTGATCGAACGCCTGCCGCCCGCGGTCACCCTGGCTTTCAGCCCCTATGCGCCGCGGCTGGACCGGCTGGTTGCGGCCGCCCGTGCCAAGGGGATGGAATTGCTGCTGGCGCTGCCGTTGGAGCCCAATGGCTATCCGCTGAACAATCCCGGCGATCGCGCGCTGCTGAGCGTCCTGCCGGCGGCAGAAAATGAGCAACGGCTGTTCTGGGCGCTATCGCGCTTCACCGGCTATGTCGGCGCGGTCGGCGCGCTCGGGCCGCTGCGGGGCGAGCGCTTCGCGCAGGTGCCGGCGCTGCTCAATGATCTGCAGACGGCGCTGCATGGGCGCGGGCTGCTCTATATCGATCCACGGCCGGGGGCCCGGCCATCGGAGCGCGCCTGGGGCCGCGCGGTCGATCTGCTCATCGATGAGCCGGCGACGGGTGGCGAGATGGCGCGGAAGTTGACCGCGCTGGAAGACCTGGCAAAGGGCGATGGCAGCGCGCTGGGCTATGCCGGCGAGCCGGCGCCGGTCCTGCTGGAACGCATCGCCAGCTGGGCCGCGGGGCTGGAAGGGCGCGGCGTCGTGTTGGCGCCCGTCACCGCGCTGATCCGCCGGCCGGAGGCCGCCGCACCGCGCTGATGCAATTTTTCCGGCCCTCAATCGCCGGGCGGGAACCACCGGTTTCCCTGGGCGCGCCCCATGTGGGGCGGCGCCGCTACTGCATGTTCATATTCGCCAGCCGCACCACCTCGCCCCATTCCGCCACATCGGCGCGGATGCGTTGGGCGAAGACCTCGGGCGGGCCACCGGCCGCGTTATAGGCGGCGACGTGCAGCCGCTCCCGCGTCGCGGGCAGCGCCAGGAAGCGGTCGCATTCCGTATTCAGCGCGCTGATGATCGGCGCGGGCGTGCCGAGCGGGGCGAGCAGGCCGAGCCAGAGATCGGTCTCGAAGCCGGGGAAGCCCGCCTCGGCCATGGTGGGCACCTCCGGCACGATGGGCATCCGCCGCTCCCCGGTGATGGCGAGGCCGCTGATCTTGCCGTCCCGCACCAAAGGCTGCGCATTGCCGACGCTGTCGAAGTAATAATCCACCTGGCCCGAGGCGACGCCCATCAGCGCCGCCGGGGCGCCGTTATAGGGCACGTGCTGAACCTCGATTCCCGCCTTCAGGCGGAAGCGCTCGGCGCAGAAATGCCCGCCCGAGCCGGTGCCGACGGAGGAGAAATTCAGCGTGCCCGGCCGCGCCTTCGCCGCCGCCACCAGTTGCGCCACGGAGGTGAAGCGCGGATTGGCGACAAGGTAGAAGGGATAGCGGATCAGCAAGGAGACCGGGGCGAAATCCCGCTGCGGGTCGAAGACCGGCTGCTTCAGCAGCAGGGGTGGCAGGGAGAAGCCGCTGATCGAGGTGAACAGCAGCACATGCCCGTCCGGGGCACTGCGCATCACCGCCTGGGTGCCGACCGCGCCGGTGCCGCCGGAGCGGTTCTCGACAATGAAGGGCTGCCCGAAGCGGTCGGCGAAATGCGCCGACAGCAGCCGCGCATAGGTATCGCCCGGCCCACCCGGCGGGAAGGGATTGATCACCCGCACCGGGCGGTTGGGCCAATCGCCCAGCGCGCCTTGCGCGCGGGCGAGGCTGGGGAGGACCGGCAGGGCGGTAAGCAGAGCGCGGCGACGCATGGCGCTAGACCGCCAGCAGGCCGCTATCGACCGGCAGGATATGGCCGGTGATGGAGACATTCTCCGGCGCCGCCAGGAAGCGGATGGCGATGGCGATCTCCTCGGCGGTTGGGAACTGCCCGGTCGGCAGCCGGTCCAGCATCATCTGCCGGCGCGCGGGGTCATTCAGCATGCGCGACCGGGACGGCGTCAGCACGGTGGCCGGCGCCACGGCGTTCACGCGGATGCCCTCGCGCGCCCATTCCACCGCCAGCATGCGCGTCATCTGGATGATGCCGCCCTTGGAGATGCCGTAGACCGATTGTTGGGCGATGCCGGTGAAGCCGTGTGTTGAGGCGGTGCTGACGATGGCGCCGGGGCGCTTCTGCGCCATGCACCAGCGGGCGAAGCGGGTGGCCATGAAGTACTGACCCTTCAGGTTCACCGCCATCAGCCGGTCCCAGTCATCCCAGTCGATCTCCACCGCCGGGCCGCGCAGCGTGGTGCCGGCATTGTTGACGAGCACATCGAGCCCGCCGAGCCCGGCCGCAGTGGCAGCGATGCAGGCCTCGATGGAGGCGAGGTCGCGCAGGTCGAGCTCGACCGGCAGCATGCGCGCGCCGGCGGCATCGGGGTGGTTGGCCACCTCCTCCACCGAGACGCCGGGCAGGTCGGCCAGTGCGACATCATAGCCGTGGCGGGCGAGGTCGAGGGCGGTGGCGCGGCCGATGCCGGTGGAGGCGCCGGTGACGAGCGCGACGCGGCGCGGTGCGGTGTGCATGAGCGTATCCCCGAGCGGGCGGCAGCCGCCCGTTGCCGGGAGTTTGGCGCGATCCGGTACGGATCGTCCAGTTGCGGCCAGCCCTTGCTTGGCGCCAAGCTGGCGGCGGGAGGAACCCGTATGTCCCTGATCACCCGCCGCGCCGCCGCCGGCGCGGTGGCCGGCCTTTTGGCCCGGCCCGCATTGGCGCAAGCCCGCTTTCCCGATCGACCGATCCGCCTCGTCGTGCCCTTCACCGCGGGCGGGACGACCGATGTGCAGATGCGCGCGCTGTGCGAAGCGGCGGGACGGCGGCTTGGGCAGCCGGTCATCGTCGAGAATCGCGGCGGCGCTGGCGGCACCATGGGCGCCCAGGCGCTGCTGCATGAGAAGCCGGACGGCTATTTCCTGGCGACCATGCCGGTGACGGCCATCCGCTATCCGTTGATGCAGGCCAAGCCGGCCTGGAATCCGCTGACCGATTTCACCTGGATCGTGCAGTGCACCGGCTATCTCTTCGGCGTGGTCGTGCGCGCTGATGCGCCCTGGAAAACCTTCGAGGAACTGCTGACCTACGCCAAGGCCAATCCGGGCGTCATTGCCTATGGCACGCCCGGCGTCGGCGGCTCGCTGCATCTGACGATGGAAGACATTGCCCAGCGCCGGGGGATCGAGTGGTTGCATGTCCCCTTCCGCGGCGTGGCGGAAAACACCCAGGCGCTACTCGGCGGGCAGATCCAGGTCACCTCCGACAGCAGCGGCTGGAGCGAGCTGGTCGATAGCGGCAAGCTGCGCCTGCTGGTCACCTGGGGGCCGGAGCGCGCCCGCCGCTTTCCCCAGGTGCCGACGCTGCAGGAAACCGGCATCGATATCGTCTGCACCTCCCCCTATGGCGTCGCCGGGCCGAAGGGCATGGACCCGGCCGTGGTGGAGACGCTGCACGCCGCCTTCCGCGAGGCGCTGGCCGATCCGCAGCACCTGGCCGTGCTGCGCCGGCTGGATATGGATGTCCGCTACCTCGGGCCCGTGGATTATCTGGCGGAAGTACGTCGCACCCAGGCGGCCGAGGCGCCGCTGGTGCAGAAGCTGGGTATCAAGATCAACTGAGGCCAGCGGCACGAGGCTTTGCCGCCTGCCGAACGCCCAACCAGCCGGTGCCAGTGGTGCCCGGCGGCGGCGTGGTGCACCCGCCGGGCGAGCTGCACGAAGACAAGAACGGGCCGCAGCGCAGCCTGCTGTTCCGCGTCCGCTATGGCACCGATGTGTCGGTCTTCATCAAGGCCTGGCGGGACCATCCAAGCTGGCGCCCGCAGCCCGATGACAGCGCGGATTTCGGCCTGCCCGGCGCTTTACAAGCGCCCGCCGGTCTGCGCGAAGTCCGCGTGCAGACAGGGGGGGCGCGGATGAAGCTGTTGGTGGCGAATGCCAATACGACCGAGGCGATCACCGCGCTCTGCGCAGCGACGGCCCGTGCCGCCGCCGCGCCGGGCACCGAGATCATCCCGGCGACGCCGCGCTTCGGCCCGGCGGTGATCTCAACGCGGGCGGAGAACGTGGTCGCCGGCCATGCCCTGCTGGAATGCCTGGCCGAACATGCTGGGCACGTTGATGCGGTGCTGCTCGCCGTCTCCCACGACACCGCCCTCGAAGCCGCGCGCTCGCTCCTGCCCTGCCCGGTGGTCGGCATGACCGAAGCCGCCTGCCTGACGGCCTGCCTGCTGGGTGGGCGCTTTGGCCTCGTTACCATGGGCATGACGGAGCCCTATCGCGAGCGCATCGCGCAATACGGGCTGACGGACCGCCTCGCCGGGCTCGGCGCCATCGCGATGACGCCGCCGGAGGCGCTGGCCGACCCCGACGGTGCGGCGGCGCAGCTGCGGGCGGCGATCGCCGAACTCGCCGGGCGGGGCGCCGATGCGGTGGTGCTGGGCGGCGCGGCGCTGGCGGGGATGCTGCCGCGGGTGCAGCCCGGCGCGCCGGTGCCGCTGCTCGATGGCATCGCCTGCGGCGTGAAGCTGGCGGAAGCGCTGGTTGCGCTGCGGCTGCCGAAGCCGCAGCAGGGCAGCTATGCGCCGCCGCGCGGGCGCGCGAGCGGCGGGCTCGGCCCGGCGCTCACCGCCCTGCTGCGGGGCTGATCACGCCTACCAGCGGTCCAAGCCTTTGACCGCTGGTATTGGTCTTTTCTGGCCCTCAATCGCCGGGCGGAAACCTCCGGTTTCCTAGAGCGCGATGCGTTGAGGCGGAATCGCCGAAGGCGCTGAATCCCGCGACCAACAAGAGTTAGAGCAGGGTGCGTGAACGCATGTGAACGCAGCATGCTCTAAGGCGCGCGGCGTTGGCCGCGACGGCCGCGCGGCACTGGCCGCGGCGCCCATCCGGACGCTCGGCACGAATCAAACCCTCGTGCCGAGCGTCTCAGTCCACCGTCGCGCCGGATGCTTTGACCAGCGGCGTCCATTTGGCGATCTCGGCCTCGATGAACGCCGTGAAGGCGGCCGGCGTGGTGCCGCCATCCGGTGTCAGCCCCGGCGGCTGCCCGCCGAGTTCGGCGAGCCGCGCCCGGTACTCAGGCTCCTTCGTCAGGGCGTCGATTTCCGCGCCCAGGCGTTCGACGATGGCCGGCGGCGTCTTCGCCGGCGCCTGCAGGCCGAACCAGGCCGTTGCCTCGAAGCCGGCCAGGCCGCTTTCCTCCAGCGTCGGCACCGCCGGCAGCACCTCCGCCCGGCGGCGGCTGGTCACGGCGATCGGTCGCAGACGGCCATCGCGCACATGGCCGATGACCGAGGGCATGTTATCGCAGCCGACATCAAGCCGCCCTGCCACCGCCTCCACCAGCATCGGCCCGGCACCGCGAAAGGGGATGTGGTTGATGTTGGTGCCGGTGCGGAACTTGAACAGCTCCATCGTCATGTGCGGCGAGCCACCGCTGCCGGCGCTGCCATAGTTCAACTGGCCCGGCTTGGCCTTGGCCAGGGCGATCAGTTGGGCGACCGTGGTCACGGGCAGGGAAGGATGCACGAAGATCAGGTTCGGGACCTGCGTCAGCAGGCCGAGATCGACGAAATCCGTGGGCTTCACCGGCATACGCTCGGCAAACAGGGCGTAGTTGATGCACCCCGTGGCGATGTTCGTGCAGTGCAGCGTATAGCCATCGGCCTCGGCGCGGGCCGCCATCTCGGCGGCGATATTGCCGGTGGCGCCCGGCCGGTTCTCCACCGCGACAGGCTGGCCGAGCCGGCGGCTCAGCCCGGCTGCGCCCATGCGGGCGGCGATATCGGTCGTGCCAGCCGGCGGGTAGCCGACCAGCATCCGGATCGCCCGGCTGGGATAGGCAGGCTGCGCCTGTCCCAGCCTCGGCACGAGTCCGGGCAGGAGCAGCGGCGCGGTTAGCAGCCCGCGGCGGCGGATCGCGCTCATTCGGCTTTCGCGCCGGATTTCTGTACCACCTCGGCCCATCTCGCCCGCTCCTCTGCCAGGAAGGTCTGGAAGGCGGCGGGGCTGGTGCCGCCATCGGGCGTCAGCCCCGGCAGCTCCCCGCCCAGCTCCGCCATGCGGGCGCGGAAGCCCGCATCCCGCGCCACCGCATCGGTCTCCGCCCCCAGCCGCGCCAGGACCGCGGGCGGCAGGCCGGCCGGGGCGAGGATGCCGAACCAGGCGGTGGCCTCGAAGCCGCTGATGCCGGCTTCCTGCATGGTCGGCACATCCGGCAGCACGCTGCTGCGGGTGGCGCCGGTGGTCGCCAGGGCCCGCAGCTTGCCGTCCCGGATGAAAGCCAGGGCGGAGGGGATATTGTCCATCCCCGCCTCGATCCGCCCGGTCATGACTTCCGCCAGCATCGGCGCGCTGCCACGGAAGGTCACATGCGTCATCGGCACGCCGGTGCGCTGGCTGAGCAGTTCCATGCAGATATGCGGGGAGGAGCCGATGCCGGCACTGCCATAGGCAATGCCGCCCGGCCGGCGTGCCAGCGCCACCAGCTCGGCCAAGGTCTGCACCGGCAGGGATGGCGGGACGATCAGCACATTGGGCACGCGGATCAGCAGCCCCACCCCCGGCAGGTCGGCGGGCTTGTAGGGCATGCGCTCGGCATAGATGGCGAAGTTGATGGCGCCGGTGCCGATGGTGGTCAGCAGCAGCGTATGCCCATCGGGCTCGGCACGGGCGACGAACTCGGCACCGACATTGCCGCCGGCGCCCGGGCGATTCTCGACCACCACCGGCTGGCCGAGGCGAGCCGCGAGGCGTTCGGCGGCGAGACGGCCGACCAGATCGGTCGTGCCGGCGGGGGTGAAGGGGATGACCAGGCGGATCGGCCGGCGCGGCCAAGGCGCCTCAGCCCGTGCGGTCCCGGCGAGGACGGGCACCGCCAGCAATGCGCGGCGAGATGTGGTCATCCCGGCTATTCCGCCTTCGCGCCGGATTTGCGGACCACCTCGCTCCATTTGATGATCTCCGCCTTGATATAGGTCTCGAAGGCCGCCGGCGTGGTGCCGCCACGGGGCGGCAGGTTCGGCCCGCTGCCGCCGAGTTCGGCGATCTTGGCCTTCACCTCCGGGTCCTTGGTCACCGCATCCACCGCCGCGCCAAGTTGCTCGATCAACGGGCGGGGCGTCCGGGCCGGGACCTGCACGCCGAACCAGGCGGTGGCGACCACGCCGGGGAAGCCGGCCTCGGCGGTTGTTGGCACATCGGGCAGCGCCGGGGCGCGGACGGTGCCGGTGACGGCAAGCGGGCGCAGCCGCCCCTCCTTCAGATGGCCGAGCACGGAGGGCAGGTTGTCCACCCCCACCTCGATCCGGCCGGCGATCGCCTCCTGCAGCATCGGCCCGGCGCCACGGAAGGGGATGTGCTGCATCTCGATCCCCGTCTCGGCCTTCAACAGCTCGCCGGTCAGGTGCAGCGATGTGCCGATGCCGGAGCTGCCATTGTTCAGCTTGCCGGGATGGGCGCGGGCGTAGTCCACCAGTTCCTGCAGCGTTTTCACCGGCAGGGCATTGCTGACGAAGATCGCGTTCGGCACTTCCATCATCAGCCCGACCGCCGCCAGATCCTCCGGCTTGTAGGGCATCTTGGTGCCATAGAGGCTGTAGTTGATGGCCGCCGAACTGACGGTCGCCATCAGCAGCGTGTAGCCATCAGGATCGGCCTTCACCACCGCCTCGGCGCCGAGATTGCCGCCGGCGCCCGGGCGGTTCTCGACCACCACCATCTGCCCGAGCCGCGGGCCGAGATGCGCGGCGAGCAGCCTGGCGGCGATATCGGTCGTGCCCGCCGGAGTGAAGGGCACGACCAGACGGATCGAACGGTTCGGATAGGCGGCCTGGCCGAGCGCGGGCAGCGGCAGCAGCGCGGCGCAGGCGGCCAGCGCCTGACGGCGGACGAGCATGACAGGTTTCCTCCGAGGCTTTGCTGCAATATTGCACCGAACGGTGCCGGTTCAATCGACCTGGGCGCCCGCCCGTTTGATCACCGCCGCCCAGCGGAGGTTTTCCGCGGCGATGAAACCGGCAAAATCGGCCGGGCTGCCGCCGCGCAGCCGGGCCCCGATAGCTTCCACTTTGTCGCGAGTTGCGGGCTCGGCGCAGATCGCGTTCACCTCGGCATTCAACCGGGCGATAATGGCCGGCGGCGTGCCTTTCGGCACCTGCAGCCCGAACCAGGCCGTGGCGGCATAGCCGGGCAGGCCGGATTCGGCGACGGTCGGCACATCCGGCAGGGCCGGGCTGCGCTCCGGGCTGGTCACCGCCAGCGGCTTCAACTGCCCGCCCCGGATCAGGGTGATGACTGAAGGCAGGTTGTTCACCCCGACATCGATCCGCCCGCCCATCAGCTGGTTTGCTGTATCGGCGCCACCCCGGAAGGGCACGTGGAGGATATCGACCCCGGCATCGGCCTTCAGCATTTCCCCCGACAGATGCAGGCTGCTGCCGCTGCCGGAGGAAGAGTAGGCCAGCTCCCCGGGCCGGGCGCGGGCGGCGGCCAGCATGTCCTCCAGGGTCTTCCAGGGGCTGTCCGCGCGCACCACCAGCACATTCGGCAGGTCGGCAAACAGCGCGACCGGCAGCAGATCCTCCGGCCGATAGCTGAGCTTGGAATGCAGGTTGCCGTTGATGGCGGCGGTGCCGATCGAGCCGAAGAACAGCGTGTAGCCGTCGGGCTCGGCCCGCGTCGCCAGCTCCGCGGCGATCACCCCGGCCGCACCGCCGCGATTTTCCACCACCACGCTCTGGCCGAGCCGCGCGCCAAGCCGTTCAGCGAGAATGCGGGCCAGCATGTCGGTCGCGCCGCCGGGCGGAAAGGGCACGATCAGGCGCAGCCCACGGGCCGGCCAGACCTCCTGGGCGGCAGCCCGGCGGGCGGCGAAAAGCAACGGCAGGACGGCGCGGCGGCGCCAGGGCTGGGCAAGCGGCATGGGGATCTCCTCGGCCGCTCTGTCCTGCCTGCGCCGGGGCCGGGCTGGCAAGGCTTCTGGCAAGGCTTCTGGCAAGGCTTGCCGGCGGCCACCCGGCCCCTGTACGGAGGGAGCGTCGGCGGAGACGAACCGGATGGGCATGCTGCGGCTTTATGTGCGGGTGCTGGGCCTGCTGGCGCCGGATCGACGGCTGGCGATCGGCCTGGGTTTGGCCAATATCCTCGCCGCCGGACTGCTGTTCATCGAGCCTGTGCTGTTCGGCCGGGTGATCGACGTGCTCAGCCGCGCCGCCGGGATGACCCATGCCGCTGTCTGGTCCGAATCGCGCCAGCTGCTGGTGATCTGGGGGATCGCGGGCCTCGCCGGCATCATCACCAATGTCAGCATCTCCTTGCTGTCGGACCGGATGGCGCATCGCAACCGCCTGGCGCTGATGAACCGCTATTTCGCCCATGTGCTGTCGCTGCCGCTATCCTTCCACGGCGATATCCAGTCCGGCCGCCTGATGAAGGTCATGCTGGCCGGCACCGATAACCTTTTCGGCCTCTGGCTGGCGTTCTTCCGCGAACATATGGCGACCTTCATCGCCGCCATTGTGCTGTTGCCGCTGACCCTGATTCTGAACTGGCGCCTCGCGCTGGTTCTGCTGGTGCTGATTGTGCTGTTCGCCGTGGTGACCGCCTTCGTCATCCGCAAGACAGAACGCGCGCAGGGGCAGGTGGAGCGTTTCCAGAGCCAGCTTGCCGGCAATGCCCAGGACGCGCTGTCGAACGTGGTCGTGGTGCAGTCCTTCACCCGCCTCAGCGCCGAGGCGCGGGTGTTCGATGACATCATGCGCCAGGTGCTGCGTCACCAATTTCCGGTGCTGAACTGGTGGGCGGTGGTCTCCGTTCTGACTCGCGCGGCCAGCACCATCACCGTGATCGCCATTTTCGTGATGGGCACGGTGCTGCACCTGCGTGGCCAGGCCACGGTCGGCGAGATCGTGAGCTTCATGGGCTTCGCCACCCTGCTGATCGGCAAGCTGGAAGGCGCTGTCTCCTTCGTCGCGCGGCTGGTCTTCCACGCCCCGGCGATCGCCGAGTTCTTCGAGGT
>CAITYE010000461.1 GCA_903896535.1 uncultured Paracraurococcus sp. | reverse complement strand
GCTTGGCGGGCTTGGCGGCGACCGGGGGCGCCGGTTTGGCGGGCGCCGGGGGGTTGGGGACGATGGCGGGCGCCGCGCCACCCGGCGGGCGGGGCGGCGGCAGGCTGCCGGTCTGCCCAAGGTTGCTCTGCGCCACCGCCGGGGCGGCCAGGGCCAGGAGAATCGGCAAGGCGCGAAGGGATTTCACACTATTGCCATGCCAAGACGCATGGCGCGCGGTCAAGCACCTCAAAGCGTGATGATCTGCCCGCGCCCGATCGCCGCCAGGAATCCGACGACGCCGGAGCGTTCCACGCCGGGGGCGAGCGGCGCTTCGACCAGCCCCTCGGCGCGCAGCCCGGCCTCGCAGACCAGACGCTGCACGCCCAGCTCCTCCGCCGCGCTCAGCAAGGTCGCGAGATCGGCGACGCCCCGCGCCCGCAGCAGCGCCTCCCGCGGGTCCGCCAGCAACGGGCAGGGGTCGAGCAGCAGGCGGCAGCCGGCATTGCTGGCGAACAGCGTCACCCCCCGGCCGATGGCGGCGGCGGCCGTCGCCAGCACCAGCGCGTAATGCGCCCGTTCATGCCCGCCCGAGAGCAGCAGCAGGCCAAGCGGTTCAGCCATGCGCCGACAGATCACGGATTTCGGGCGCCGGGCCGCAGAGCCGGCAGGCCGGGTCGCGCCGCAGCTTCACCACGCGAAAGCGCATCGCCAGCGCATCCCACAGCAGCAGGCGGCCGGCCATGCTCTCTCCAATGCCGAGGATTTCCTTCAGCACCTCGGTCGCCTGCAAGGTGCCCATCACGCCGGTGACGGCGCCCAGCACGCCGGCTTCCGAACAGGTGGGGACCAGGCCTTCGGGCGGCGGTTCCGGATGCAGGCAGCGCTGGCAGGGAAAGGGCGCACCGCGGTGGGAGGCATAGGTGGAAAGCTGGCCTTCGAAGCGCAGCACGGCGGCGCTGACCAAGGTGCGGCCCAGCAGGTGGCAGGCATCGCCCAGCAGGAAGCGGGTGGCGAAGTTATCCGTGCCGTCGCAGATGATGTCGTAAGCCGGGATCAGTTCCGCCGCCGTGGCGGCATCCATGCGGCGGGCATGCGCCTCGATGCGGATTTCAGGGTTCAGCGCGCCCAGGGTTGCCGCCGCGCTCTCGGCCTTATTGCGGCCGATGCGGGCGGTGGTGTGGACGATCTGGCGCTGCAGGTTCGAGAGTTCGAGCCGATCGTGATCGACCAGCCCGATCGTGCCGATGCCGGCGGCGGCCAGATAAAGCGCGAGCGGCGCCCCCAACCCGCCAGCGCCGACCACCAGCACCCGCGCGGCGCGCAGCTTCGCCTGCCCCACCGCGCCGACCTCGGCCAGCAGGATATGGCGGGAATAGCGGTGCAGCTCGGCTTCGGTGAAATCGAGATCCATCGGGGGATATGAGCGGGGAGGTGGTGGGGGGGCAAGGCGGGGGGGGCGGCATCGCCCCTTTGGCCATCAACCGGCAAGGCTTTTGTGCGTAGCTTGCCGCCCGGGTGCCGCAGGGCGCCCGCTGCTCCTTGAAGCTGTGCATCCGTCCCCATCGCGCCGCCCGGCCCGGCGCCCGGCCGTCGTGCGAATGCCGCTTCAAACCCTCAAACGCCTCAAATTAAAGCGCCCGCCCGCCAGCAAAGCCAGGCGCGCGGCCGGGTCCAG
>CAITYE010000460.1 GCA_903896535.1 uncultured Paracraurococcus sp. | reverse complement strand
TGCGTGCCAGACGATACCATCCGTCTGGCACGCACCACTAGGCACCTGTCCACCCCGGCTCAATTGACGAAGTTCGGCAGAGCCTGACCGTCTCGGCCACCGCGCGTCAGACCTTCCATGACCGCCCCACCACGCGCACATGCCTCGACCTGCCCACCGATAGGCCGCGGCCGACGGCCCCTGCCGCGCGCCTCCAGCGAGGCTTTGCTTCCGGAGCGGGTCGCGCCCTTCCCTGACCTGACCGCCCAGCGGCTCTGGCGGAACATCCGTGAGCGCGGCTTCTCCGCTGCCCACACGACGTGAACCGCCTGCCGTCACACCAGGAAGGCCCGCCCTACCTCGCAACGGATTCCGAGCCGAGTTGGCGCGGCGCTTGGCGTGTTGCCTCAATGCCTGTGGTTCACCCTGGGTTGCGCCGCTGCCGGCTGCGGCACCACGATGCTGATATTCTGCATCATGCCTTGATCCTCGTGGTCCAGAATATGGCAGTGCAGCACAAACTCGCCGATGTAGCGCTGGTAGCGGGTCCGCACTACAATTTTGTAGCCTTTTCTTACCAGTATTGTATCTTTCCAGGCCCCCTCTAAGCCGCGATATAACTCGTCAGCGCGAAAAGCATCCTGGTTATTCTCTGTTGTTGCCGATATAACTTGGAACGGATTGACATGAATATGAAATGTGTGGTCAAAGTCGCTGTTGTTGGTAAGCGTCCATTCCTCGACGCCGCCTAACGGCAAGACGCGGTTGACCAGATTTGGATCGTAGATCTTCCCGTCTATCATGTACCGATCTGTCGGCAGCCCGGGCGGGGCATCCGCCGGCGGCGGCGTGATCGCCGTAATCTCGAACATCAGCGTCTGGATGCCAGTGACCTCGGCGGCCGAGATCGGCCGGTGCGGCACAAACGAGGTCAGCCGGATTTCGGGTTCGTTCAACTCGTTGATAACCCGTGTCTTGGCGGGTTCCTGCCGCAGTACCACCCCCGCCTGGACTATCAGGGCACTGCGGACGATCTCCTTTGCGACCCTCCTGGTTGCTTCCAGGGGGCGTCGTCGACGGACTCACCTCCACCACGCCTAGCAGCCGCGTCGATTCCCGCACCCGGACGGGGACCCTGGTCTGATCGCCGGGCGTTTCGTCGGTGAGGCAATATCGACCACTCTCAAGAGTGATCAACAGGTCGCTCCGGTAGCCGGCCTGCAGCCACTCTACGGGCGCTTCCCGCACTGAGGCGCGGGTCAGGCCGTCCGTCTGTATGCCAAAGAGCGGCGCTTGGGGGTTGCCGCAGAAGGCTTCGACGAAGGCTGCTTCCTGGTGAGCCGGCACGCCGCCCTCCGGAATGCTTGCGCCACCCTTCAGCGGTCGAATGCTGAAACCGATCTGGTTGGCCGTACCCGCATGGATCAGGCGCCATCGCTCCGGCTGCCCAGCAGTCATAGTGAACGTAGGCTGCACGACGCCGTTTACTGTCGTATGGCGACCACTCGCCCCCCAGCCTTGGAAACTCCAGTTGCCGAAGCCGAGTTGCTGGTAGAAGCTTTCGACTTCGCCGATCTGATTTTGTTCGCAGAAGAATTTCCCATTATTAGGATCATCGGGATTAGAGATAACTTGAACTTGGCCGTCTTTGAAACAGCCATACGGAACCTGGCTGAAGAGCAACACCTTCTCCGGCATCCGGCGGGTCAGTATATCTATGTCGCCCGTCTGCTCAGGCCTATCGCCCGGCTTACGATCACCCTCGATGATAAAGGCGCCGGACATGGCGCTGGCAACCTGCATCGCGGTCGAGCCATGCCGATGCGGGTGGTACCAGAAGGTCCCGGCCGGGTGATCAAGTGAAATATTATACTCGTACTGGAAGTCGCTGCCAGGCGGCAGGTTCAGGAGGACATTGTCGCTGTTGCCGGTGGGCGAGACCCAGAGCCCATGGCTGTGCATATTGATGTGATTGAAACAGCCCGGAACGTCATGGCGCTGCTCATTGTCGCAATTCGGGTCCGGTGGCAGCCTGTTGCGCAGCGTCATCCGTACCGTGTCGCCGGGCCGGGCCCTGATGGTTGGACCGACGACGCGGGATTCCCGATCTGGCGGTGATGCGATATGGTCAGCGTAGCCTCGTAGGGTGACCGGCTGGTACCGTTGGGTCGCGGGGTCCCAAATCCTGCCTCGAAGGTAGCTGACGACCAGCTCAAGACTGACGTCGCGTGCTCCCTCATCCACTGTCGTGGGGCCAGATTGCAGCCCGGGCGCCGAGAGCCTGCGCGCGTCCGAGCCGCCGCGCTGCAAAGTTACTTCGGGCGGAGACTGGAAGAGGCGTCCCTGCGCCGCAGCCGGGCCAGCCAGCAGCACCAGAGTCCCGGTGATGCCGAGCGATACGCGCCTTGCGAACCGTGATGTTTGGCTTGGTATCGACACAGGCCTATCTCCCAATTTCGCGCATCAAGGCGGCGCTTTCGGCACGGCCGCGCCGGACAGCCGGCCAGCTTAGTCATTAAATGATCGTGCTGGATTATGCCAAAATATTATATTTTTTTGTCAATACTTTTGGCAAGTTTGGTTAAATATTTATGGTTTGGGCTGTGTGGCGTTGTTGAAGGAACGATCGTGAGTTGCGTTGTTAGCGCAATATCCGTTCAGAACGGCGGCTGCTCTAGCCGCCTTCGATCCTTGACGAAATTCTGGATCAACGGCTCCCTTGGGCAGACCCTCGATCGGCCCTGCCGCAAGGGGGCCTACGCGATGGGCTATGGGGCGGCAGCGATATCAGCACTGCTGAGGTTTGGCCGGGTGATCCAGGATTCAACCTTGCCAGGTTCCCCGCATCCTGGCGCTGCCTGAGGAACTCGAGCATTGGTTGCTGACCACGCTGCGCGACCGGCTGATCGAGATCGGCGCCAAAATCGTCCGGCACGGCCGCTCCATCGCCATCAAGATGGCCGAGGTCGTGGTGCCGCGTGTGCTGTTCCAGCAGATCCTCGCCGGCATCGCCGCGCTGCGGCCGAAGGCATCACGCCGATGTTAACCAGGATCAGGCGCGGCGGCGGGCCAAACCCAGGCCAAGTAGACCTGCGCCGAGGAGCGTCATGGTGGCGGGCTCAGGCACACTTTGGGGGAGGGAGAGGATTGCGGAACCACCGGTGGCATTCACGTTGACGCTGCTGAACAGTAGGTTGTTCGCGCGACCGCACACAAAAACCGGTGTATAAATCACGGTATTCGCAACAATTCGTCCGCCCGGAGATGGCGATATTGTCCAGTCGAACGAAGAGGACAGGGTGACGGTGGGGTGCTCACTGGCGCTGCGCCAGCCGAATGCCAGATGTCTGGCAAAGCGGACGGGTAGATGCCATCGATCGCTTTGTTCGGCTTGCTTTGCGCGGAGAAGTCCGAGGTGGACGTGGCGGAGGCGCCATTGCTGGGGTGGGCCGGAGAGCTGCCTTCGCGTCGTCTCCGGAAGAGC
>CAITYE010000459.1 GCA_903896535.1 uncultured Paracraurococcus sp. | reverse complement strand
GGCATGCGCATCCTGGCCGGTAACGACTGCATCGAACCAGACCTGCGCCTGGGCGCCGGTAACGATGCCAATCTGACGGGCTTCGCGCTCCAGGATCGGGCCCTGTTCGATATGCAATTCGAAATAAGCGTCCGCGGCAAAAGGGCGCGCCGGATGCGGCCCCTGATAACCGATATCGCGCAGCGCCTGTTCGACAGTGACGCCCTCGACGTCTGCGAGGCCATAGACTTTATCGAGTGTATAGATGCCAGCCCAGGCGCCGCTGCCCATCAGCGAATGACCGAAGCGGCTACCTTCCTCGTCGGTCCAGTTGACCAGCTCGATCGGCGCCTCGGTCTCGATCCCGAGGTCGTTCAGGCTGCGCATGACCTCGAGCCCCGCGATGACGCCAAGTGCGCCGTCGAACTTGCCACCTGAAGGTTGGCTGTCCAGGTGGCTGCCCATCAGCACCGGCGGTCGGGTCGGATCGCGACCTTCGCGGCGCGCGAACATATTGCCGATCGCATCCACCCGCACGGTCAGCCCCGCCGCTTCGCACCAGGTCCGGAAGCGCTCACGGCCGGCCTTGTCGACTTCGGTAAGGGTCAGGCGGCGGACGCCGCCCTTCGGCGTCGCGCCAATCTCCGCCATGGCCATCAAGCTGTCCCATAGCCGACGGCCGTCGATCCGCTGATTGCTTGTGCTCATCCCTCGCGTGTAGCACCGGTCCAGCCTCGGGCAAGCCTCTACCAGACCGGCCAAAGGCCCGGCGTCGCCAACTCCAGCAAGTGTCCGTCGGGGTCGCGGAAATAGACGCTGGTGCTGCCCCGCGGCCAGACCATCCGTGCCTCGATGGGGATGCCTGTAGCGATCAGGCGCGCCTCCCAGTCGGCCAGATCGGCGGCCGCGATGGCCAGCGCACAATGCAGGGGTCCCTCCCCGGCATGACCGGGAATGGCGCCGCCCGGCAGGTGCACCACCTCGGCGGTCGCCCCGCGCAGGAAAAGCAGCAGCGCGCTCCGCGGGCCGACCGGATAGGCGGTCAGCCGCGCATCGGCGAACATCGGCACGAGGCCAAGCGCGTCCTCATAGAAGCGTCGGGCAAGCGACATGTCATCGACATAGAGTGCGGTCTCGAGCACGCCAGCGAGCGGCGGAGCAGGGCTGGGCATTCGTGAAGCCTATCGCCAAAACCGGGACGGTCTCTACCGCCCTCGTTTCGGCCATGCCAGTCACGACGGGTGGCAAGAACCTGCAGGCGGACAGCGCCGTTAACGAGGGCCTGAGTCCGCGAAAGCTCCGCCTCGTCTCTTTCGGCTCCGGGGAGGGGGCCATGCTGGCAGCGCCGCACCGGGATACGACACGACGTCCCTGGTTCATTTCCAATTCCGCAGCCGACCCTCCTTGGGCCAGCGCTGCGTATCGGTGCTCGCGCACCACATGGAAGGCGGCCCCTGCTGGCCGTCGCCTCCGCCCAGCGATAGGCTATCTGCCAGCGACCGGGAGACCTAGACATGGCCCATGCCCTGGGCGACGCGAAAGCGCCCGCCATCCTCAGCAATACCGCGCTCGATGCCGCCGCGGTGCAGGAAGCGCGTATTGACCTGGCCGCGTGCTTCCGGATGGCCGCGAAACTGGGCCTGCATGAAGGAATCTGTAATCATCTGAGCTTCGTCGTCCCCGGACGCGACGACCTGTTTCTGGTTAATCCCTACGGGTACGCCTTCAGCGAGATCACCGCATCGCGTCTGCTGATTTGCGATTTCGCGGGCAATGTCATCGCTGGCGATGGCGTGCCGGAAGCAACCGCTTTCTATATCCATGCCCGGCTACATAAAAATGTTCCGCGCGCCAAGGCGTGCTTCCACACCCATATGCCGAACGCGACGGCACTGACGATGATCGAGGGACCGCCGTTGGTCTGGGCGGGCCAAACCGCGTTGAAATTCTATGGCCGTACCGTGGTGGATGAGACCTACGGCGGCTTGGCGCTGGACGCGGCAGAGGGCGACCGGATCGCGGCCGGGGTCGGTGATGCCGATATCGTCTTCATGAAGCACCACGGCGTCATGGTGCTCGGACCCAGCATCGCGGAGGCCTGGGACGACCTCTATTACCTGGAGCGCGCCTGCGAGGTGCAGCGGCTTGCCATGGCGACGGGCCGCAGGCTGGAGCCGATATCCGCCGAACTGGCGGCCCGCACCTATGCGCAGATGCGTCAAGGAGACCGGGAAAGCGCGCGGCTGCACATGGAGAGTATAAAGCGTATATTACTGGTCGAATCGTCGGATTTTGCCCGGTAAATCAACCCCGGCTTAGGCCAGCGCGCAGCGCCTGGCCTGCGGTGCTTTGCAGATCGATCAGACCTTCGCGCAGGAAAAGATCGATCAGCACGAGATTGACGTTGAATTTCACCCCTTCGGTGTCACGGACCGCGGCGAACAGCCGCTCGATCGGCCAGAGCTCAAAACGCGCCACCTCGCCGTCATTCGGCCGTGGCACGAAGCCTTCTGGTAAATCGAGGTCGAAGCAGTCGAGGGTATCGCGCCGCAGCCCCTGCGGGGTCCACATCCGGTAGGTCAGCCGCGCAACCGGCCGGGCCTGTGCCGCGAGCGCCGGCGGCAGGGCGGCCTCCTCGCCTGCCTCCTTGATCATCGTGGTCCAGGCATCGAGCCCGGCTGGCGTCCCCCCGGCAACCAAATTATCCAGCTGGCCCGGCGCCACAGCCTTATTCTCGGCCCTGATGCCCACCCAGACCTGTCGGCCAGTCGCGCTTCGCACCACGCCGTTCACATGAACGCCAGAGGCGGCGACCCCGAAGGCCGGGAGCGCCCCGCGATCGAGCGTAGCGAGGACCGGTCCCGCGAAGGTTTCTCTGACATCGAAGGCTTCGCCGCGCAGGCGGATTTTGCCGGCGGCCATTAAATGGTCAGCCAGGGCCGCCAACGCGACCGTGCTTGCCGCCCGCGTCGTCTGGGCCGGGCCGATGCCGCAGTGGCCAGCCTGGCAGTGAAAACCGGGCACGCCGTCTAAGGCAGCAAGAATCTCGGGTGCGACGAAACCGACCGGGCTTTGGCCCAGGTGGAACGGCCGCAGCACGTCCGGCGGTGGAGTATTGCAGGCGTCGATATGGCGCTGAAAGGGGCTCATCGAAGCTATCAACGCCGAACAGCTGCCCTGCCGCAAGGGTGTAGCATGGACGCTTGCATTCTCTGCCGGGGCTGATAGAAGCCG
>CAITYE010000458.1 GCA_903896535.1 uncultured Paracraurococcus sp. | reverse complement strand
CGAGCGGGGCGCGCGCATGGCAGCGATCTTGGCGCTGATCGGTGCGGTCAATCTGCCGATCGTCAAGTTCAGCGTCGATTGGTGGAACACGTTGCACCAGCCAGCCAGCGTGACGAAGCTTGGCGCCCCCTCGTTGCATGTTGATATCCTCTATCCATTGCTGGTCTGCACGTTTGGTTTCACGCTGGCATTTGCAGCCATCGCCTTGGCGCGGACCCGAGCCGCGGTGATGGAACGCCGAATCCGAGCGCTGCAACTCGCTGCCGTTCGTCGAGCTGAGACACCCAACAGCCCCGGCTTCGCGGCGGCGGCCGGAGAGTGAGCGGGATGACCACCCATTGGGCACATGTCGGCGCGAGCTATCTATTGGTGGTGAGCGTCTTTCTCTTGTTGGCGGTACAGACGTTTTTGCGCCATGCGGCGGCGAAGCGAACGCTGGCGCGGCTGAACCCGCGCGGCAGGCGTGACGCATGACCCGCAAGCGCCGCCGCCTTTGGACAGTTCTGCTCTGCGCGCTCGGTATCGGTACCGCGACGGCGCTGACTTTGACCGCATTTCAAGACAATTTGGTCTTCTTCCGCTCGCCCTCCGACATCGCTCGGGAAACCCCGCCGCCGGATCGCGCCTTTCGCCTGGGCGGTCTGGTCGAGACAGGTAGCGTCGCGCGCGAAATGACGCCGGAGGGCAAGCCAAACGCTAGATTCCGGGTGACCGACGGACCCCATGCGGTATCCGTGGCCTATACCGGCGTCCTGCCCGACCTGTTCCGAGAAGGCCAAGGCGTCGTCACCCTAGGCAAGCTCGGGCCTGATGGCGTGTTCCGAGCAAGCGAGGTTCTGGCCAGGCATGATGAAAGCTACATGCCGCCGGAAGTCGCCGATGCGCTGAAGAAGAGTGGCCACTGGAATCCTAACCAGGGCGCGGCGCCTCCTGCCGCTGGCTGGAATACTTTGGAGACCGGACGAAAGGGTGGATCGTGATTCCCGAACTCGGCCATTTCGCCCTGGCGTTGGCACTCGCCCTCTCGATCGCACAGAGCTTTGTCGGATTGCTCGGCGCACGATGGGCTGATGCCCGGCTGATGGGGGCTACGGGGCCGCTCGCCGCAAGCATCCTGATCGCCACCGGCGGCGCCTTTGCCTGCCTTATCTGGAGCTTCGTGACGAACGACACGACAGTGGCGAACGTCGTCATGAACAGCCATTCAGCCAAGCCTCTGCTCTATAAGGTCTCCGGCAGTTGGGGCAGCCATGAGGGCTCGATGGTCCTCTGGGTGCTGATCCTCGCGCTGTGCGGCGGCGCGGTCGCGGCCTTCGGGCAAGGGCTGCCCTCGGTGCTGCACGCCCGTGTACAGGCTGTGCTCGCCCTGGTCGGGGTGGGCTTTCTCGCCTTCATCCTGGCGACTTCCAACCCCTTTGACCGGGTCTGGCCGCCGGCACCGGATGGGCACGGCCTGAACCCCATCCTGCAGGACCCCGGCCTCGCCTTCCATCCACCCCTGCTCTACCTCGGTTACGTCGGCTTCGCCGTAACCTTCGCCTTCGCCGTCGCGGCGCTGCTTGAAGGGCGGGTGGACGCAGCTTGGGGCCGTTGGGTGCGGCCGTGGGCGCTGGCCGCCTGGTCCTTCCTTACGCTCGGCATCGCGCTTGGCTCCTGGTGGGCCTATTACGAGCTGGGCTGGGGCGGCTACTGGTTCTGGGACCCGGTCGAGAATGCCTCGTTGTTGCCCTGGCTTGCCGGTTGTGCCCTGCTGCATAGCGCCGTGGTGGTGGAGAAGCGGGAGGCGCTGAAGACCTGGACGGTCTTTCTGGCGCTGCTCGCTTTCGGGCTATCTCTGCTGGGTACCTTCCTCGTGCGTTCCGGGGTGCTCACCAGCGTGCATGCCTTCGCCAATGACCCGGCGCGCGGCGTGTTCATCCTCGGGCTGCTCGGCTGCTACATCGGTGGGGGCTTCGCGCTATTCGCCTGGCGCGCCGCAGCCATGGTGCCGACCGGGATTTTTGCGCCGCTCTCGCGGGAGGGGGCGCTGGTCCTGAACAATCTGCTGCTCTGTTCGCTCGCGGCAGTGGTGCTCGCCGGTACCCTCTACCCGATGTTCGCCGACCTGCTGCTGGGCGAGAAAATTTCGGTGGGCGCCCCTTTCTTCAATACCGCAACCCTGCCGCTGGTCGTGCCGCTTGTGCTGGCCATGGCGGTAGGGCCGCTATTGCCATGGAAGCGGGCGACCCTCTGGCCTGCGCTGCTGCGACTTTGGTGGGTGGCGCTAGCGGGTGTCGGGGGGTATTTGGGATGTCTCGCTATCGCCGGAGCTCGGTTCGGGCCAGCGCTGGGTTTTGCAGCAGCTTGCTGGCTGATCGCGGCCGCTGGGGCAGACATCTCCGACCGCCTTGCGCTTTTCAGCCGACCGCGCGCCGCCTGGGCGCGGGCAAAGGGCTTGCCGCGCGCGGCCTGGGGGGCGGCCATCGCGCATGCCGGCCTCGGCGTGATGATCCTCGGCCTCGCAGGGATGGGCCTTGCCACCGATCGGCTTGTGCTACTGCATCCGGGTGAGAGTGCCGATCTCGCCGGTAACACCTATACGCTACGCCGGATCGAGGATGTCAACGGGGCCAATTTCACCGCCCGGCAAGCGATCATCGAGGTATCACGCCAGGGCCAGCCTCGGGTCGTACTCGCCCCTCAGAAACGCAACTTTCCCCTGGCCCGCATGACGACGAGCGAGGCGGCCATCCACACCACCTGGCTTGCCGATCTCTACGCCGTGCTCGGCGAGGAGCGGGAGGGTGGCGCTGTACTACGGCTCCATCACAATCCCTTGGCACCCTGGATCTGGCTCGGTGCAGCCATCATGGCTTTGGGTAGCGCGCTATCACTGAGCGACCGGCGCATGCGAATCTCAGCACCGGTACGCAAGCTAGCCAAGGAAGCAGTTAGGGCATGAGCGTCAGCCCTGGTCCGCGACGGCGCATCCTGCTGTTCGCGCCGCTCGGGATCGCCGCCGCCGCCGGCGCCGGCTTTCTGGTCATGCTGCGTGGCCTATCAAGCGGCGCCTATAATCCCAAAGGGGTACCCTCCGCGCTGCTTGGTAAACCGGTGCCGGAGTTTGATCTGGCAGGGCTGGTTGGCGCCGATCGACCAACGCTGACCGCCGCCATGCTGCGCGATCTGGAGCGACCACTATTGGTCAATTTTTTCGCCTCCTGGTGCGTGCCCTGCCTGATCGAGCATCCGCAACTCATGCGGTTGGCGGCCGACGGCGTGCCCATCATGGGCATTGCCTACAAGGACAAGGCAACAGAGGCGCTCGGCTTCCTGCGCAAACATGGCACGCCATACCAACGGATAGGTGTGGATCTGCCTGGCCGGGTTGGGATCGAGTGGGGTCTCTACGGCGTGCCGGAGACCTACCTGATCGACCGCCAGGGACTTATTCGCTGGCGCTATGCCGGACCGCTGACCGAAGATGTGGTCAAGGCCGATGTCGCCCCGTTGTTGCGGCGCTACGCATGATGTGGCGGTGCATCCTTCTCCTTCCCCTGCTGCTGCTCGCCACCACCGCCAAAGCAGCGGTGAGCGATCCAGCCGATATGTTACGTGATCAGGCGCAGGAAGAACGTGCACGCGCGCTCGGTCGCGAGCTGCGCTGCATGGTCTGCCAGAACCAGTCGATAGAGGATAGCGATGCCGATCTGGCGCGTGACCTGCGACGTATTGTTCGTGAGCAGGTGGCAACAGGCCGGACTGATCGTGAAATCATGGGATATCTGCACGATCGCTACGGCGACTTTGTCCTTCTGCGCCCTCCCGTCAGACTGACGACCCTGGCGCTCTGGGCGATGCCGGTAATCGCACTTGGGCTGGGCGCGACGCTTATCATGGTGGCGCGGCGCCGAAGCGGTGCGGCGTCCATACTACCCCCGCTATCCGCCGCCGAGCGAGCACGCCTTGTCGAGCTTGAGCAGGACGCTCAGTGATGCTGTCGGTCTGGTTACCGATCTGCCTACTGGCTATTGCGGCCCTGCTGCCGGTCGGCGCGGCACTGTTCGCAAAGCCCCAGCAGCGCGGCCGGAACGCGGCAGATCTGGCTTTCTATCGCGCGCAGTTGGCGGAACTCGAACGCGAACAGACCGCCGGTCGGCTAGACGCGGTGGGGGCGCAGATGGCAACGCTCGAAGTCCAACGCCGCCTGCTCGCGGCGCCACTTGACGCACCGCGGGATGGCCGGCTCGGCCGGCTTGTTTTGGCGGTTACGCTGGCCGCCGTGCCACTCCTGGCCGGTGGGCTCTATTGGTGGAACGGCATTCCGGAAATGCCATCGGCAAGCCTCGCCACCCGACTGGCGGAGAGCGACCAGGAGGCGACCATGATCGCACAGGTCAGGGCCCAGTTGGCCAAGTTGCCCGTGAATGATCCGCGGACCCTCGAAGGCTGGCTGCTGATTGGCAATGCCGAGCGGAGCCGCAACCAACTGGGTGCAGCCGCTGAGGCCTATCGCCGCGCCTTGGCGCTGGGCTTCGAGCCGGACGTCGCAGGTCAACTCGCCCAGGTACTCCTGGAGGACGGCCAGACAGAGGCAGCTGCGACGCTGCTCGCCGCGGCCTTGCCCCAGGCACCGCAGCATATCGGGCTGCGCTTCCTCTCAGGGTTAGCAGAGGAGCGGGCCGGCCGCCCGGCGAATGCCCGGCACATCTGGCAGGCGCTGCTTGTCGACGCGCCGCCGGGAGTGCCCTGGCGTGCCATGGTTGAGCGCAAGCTGAACGCGCCGCCCTGAGCAAGGAGGTTCCGCCCGGATCTTCAGCAGAGGCAAAGGCGAGCTGCGTTTGGTCAAATGATGCGTATCCAGGGTCTTGAAGGCAATTTCTTTTCTCCCTAGATGGCGCGTTAGAAATCAACTCGGCCTGACGCCGAAGTTTGATCAAGGGAGGGATAACGTATGGATCGCCGACTGTTCATCGCCGCCGGTGGCGGCACCGCCACTATGGCCGCCCTGGCCACGCCGGCCATCGCGCAAGCCAACCCCGAAATCCGGTGGCGCATGCCGAGCTCCTTCCCGCGCAACCTGGATGTGCTGTACGGCAGCTGCGAGCGGCTCGGCCGGCGCGTGGCAGAGCTAACCGATGGCAAGTTTCGCATCACGCCCTTCCCCTCCGGCGAGATCGTGCCCTCGTTGCAGGTGCTCGATGCCGTGCAGCAGGGCTCGGTCGAGTGCGGCCACAGCCCCGCGCTGTTCTACTACGGCAAGGAGCCGGCGCTCGCCTTCTTCACCTGCGTGCCGATGGGCATGAACCGCCGGCAGATGGCGGCCTGGATGCGCTACGGCGACGGGCTGAAGCTGGCGAACGAGATGTTCGACCAGTTCAACTGCATCTTCATGAACTTCGGCGACACCGGCACCCAGATGGGCGGCTGGTTCCGCAAGGAGATCCGCACCGTCGACGACCTGAAGGGCCTGAAGTTCCGCATCGCCGGCCTCGCCGGCCTGGTCTTCGAGCGGCTCGGCTCGGTGCCGACGCAGATCGCGCCGGGCGACATCTACCCCTCGCTCGAGCGGGGCGTCATCGACGCGGCCGAGTTCATCGGGCCGTACGACGACGAGAAGCTCGGCCTCAACAAGATCGCCCGCTTCTACTACGCGCCCGGCTTCTGGGAGCCGAACTCGATGGGCGGCTTCATCGCCAACAAGCAGGCCTGGAATGCGCTGCCGGCCTCCTACAAGGTCGCGGT
>CAITYE010000457.1 GCA_903896535.1 uncultured Paracraurococcus sp. | reverse complement strand
CGCCGCGCTTGGCAGGTGGAATCAGCGGGCTGATCAGCGTCCACTCTTCATCGGTCAGATCACTCGGGTAGCGAAGCTTGCTCCGGTCGTACCGGGCACGGTTTTCCTGTGTCCACATCCAGCGGGCCTCGCGAATCGTGCTGGCACCATCGAATCACAAGGGATTCCAGAGATTCAAGCTGTTCCCGGACGGACACTTAGGGGCTCACGGGCTTGCCGTACTTCCCGAAGAGATCGGTGATCGCCTCGGCGAGCAAGGCCTCTGTCGTGGTTTCGTGCTCGACAGCGAGGCCCTTGAGCTGCTTGTGGGCAGCCGGGCTAAGCGTGGCCGTGACTTTCTTCTTCCCGGCACGGGTCGCCGCATAGAAGGCTTTAGGGGTGGCGGTGGGCTCGGTCTTGGACTTTGGGCGAGATGCCTTGGACTCTGGTGCCGCTTCCGGCGGAGGCACGGCGCGGAGCGGTACAGGTACGGGCGCCGGTTGGGGGTCTGTTGCAACCTGGCGCATGGTTTCCGCCAGGCTCGGGCGTTTAGCCATGCGAGCCTCCTTCAGGAAATTAGAGTGTTTGCCTTATTGCCAAGATGCCACTTTGCCAGCAAAGCAGCAATTTGGCAACAATTGAAACTCACGCTGAACGGAGAGCCTCGGCCGAGGCCGGAAGCACCTGGCGCAGCCAGGCGTAGAGCTGGGCCATTTCCTCAGCGGCTTTGCCGTCCGGTTCGTACTCCTGGGCGGTTTGCCCGGCCGTCAGTGCATGCGCGTAAGCCGCACGCTGCTGGATCGCGATCGGCGCAACCTCGAGCCCGTGCACGGCGACTGCCTCACGGGCGTCGGCGAGGACATTCGTCGCCCGTGGCGGCATGGCGTTCAAAACCACATGCGCGGGCTTGGCGGCAATCTTGGCGAGGCGGGCCGTGGCACCGATGGCGCGAAGATCCAGAATGCCGGCACGGCATGGGATGATGACCAAGTCTGCCGCTTCGGCTGCGGCAAGCGCTACCTCGCTCGAATGGGGTGCCGTATCGAGAAAAATCATCTCGGCCCCACCCTGCCGGGCGACCTCGAGCGCTTGCGGCAGCCGCGAGGCTGGAATCGAGACTACGACCGGCGTCTCGCCGGGACGGCTATCTTTCCAACCGGCAGCACTCGCCTGGGGATCGAGGTCGATGACCGCAGCGACATGGCCGGCGCGTTCGGCGGCAACCGCTAGGTGCAGCGATAACGTGGTTTTTCCGGTGCCGCCTTTCTGGCTCAGAATAGCGATGATGTGCATGCGAAGCCTCACAATCTCTTATTTGCCTTATTGCTGGCAATTTGGCAGGTCGGCAAACTTTTTTGCCACATTGCTGGCAGGATACCATCCGACTCGGTCTTTGGCTATTGCCGCGTTGCACGGCCCCCTTCCCTGTTCTGGCCCCCGGCCTTTCCGTTGCGCAGGCCCCAGACGGTGCGTGATAGGTTGAGGGTCCCCGCTTTGGCGCGGCTGACCATGCCGTAGAAATACCCGCCCGGGCTCGCCGTGAAATGCTCCGGCGGTTTGGCCGAGACGATTGCGAGCGCCACCGCGGCGACTTCCCGGCCCATGGCAAGGCAAGCCTCGCCCCAGAGCGGTTTCGAGACGCCGAGATCATGGCGCAGCCAATCGGCGGCCTCGACGATGTCGGGCCAGCCGGGCGCGGCGTTGCGGAGATAAGGCTTCAATCTCGGTGCCAGCTTCACCAGCTCGTCCGTGGTGAGCTTCATGACCGTGCCGCTGTCGGTGCGCACCGGTCGCTTTGTTGGCTCCTCCTGCCTCATCCTGGGGGCTTGGCTGACCGGATGAGGGCTGGCCTCGACCCCCGACTTACTTCTTTCGGAAGCAATTACTGTATCCTCTTGAGGATTAAAGGGTGCTTTGTAGGTGTAATAGTGGGGTCGGTTTTCCGGCCCCTTGGGGTCGGAATCCACTGCTTCGGGTACCTCAGTCGGTGCCGGGTTCGTCGCGGATTCCAGCCTTTCGCGGGCCTCACGCTGCCGGCGTTCGAGGCTCGCCACCCCGATCTCCATCTCGTCGAGCATCTCGACCTTCGAGAGCGCGCGGGACAGGATCCCGACCTCGTCGGCCAGGCGCTGCCAGGCCTCGTCACTAAGCCCAAGCTCGGTGACGGTCTCGAGGATCTGCTGAAGGGCTTTCCGAGCAATGGTGGCGCGGCGCCGGAGGCGGCGCATGGCTTCGCGTTCCTGCCGGGCCTGGTGGGCGACGGATTGGAATTCAGCCAGGCGCGCGGCGAGCGGTGCCAGATCGAAGCCATAGGCCTCGACGATGCGGCCGGCCTTGTCGCGCTTGCCGTAGCGTTTGCCGTTCGGGCTGTCGCGCATGACGACGAGGCCGAGCTCGACTAGGTAGCGGTTCAGCGCCTTTGCCTGAGTAATCCCAAGGCCGAGGGCGTCACGCTGCAAGGCGGCCGATGGCCAGACGACGGGGCGGCTTTCGGCGGTCCAGTCCTGGGGCTGGGTGAAGCTGAAGAGCCAGTCGATCGCGTGCACGACCCTCGGGCCATAACCGAGGGCAGGGGCCGCAGCTTTGAAGGCCGCGAGCATGCGGGAAGGGGTGGTAGCCCCGGTCTCCGGCAGGCCCTTGAAGTGCTCGCCGGTGCGCTCGGTTGCCAGCATGGCAAGCGAGAGACGGCGTAGTCCGCTCGGCACATAGGCCGAGCTTCTTTGGTGCGCCTCTGGGGCGCGTTCGATAGTCATCGTGATCCTCCGTTTGGGTTGGATCGCGATGGGCAAGCCTCTCCCACGAGCGGAAACGGCAATTTCCGTTTGCTTTAGAGGCGTCTAACGAATAGGTTGAGGGGGCTTGAGTATCCCTCGGACCTATTCGTCAGGCCCGTCACGAGTTTTGCAAAGCCAGGCCGGCAAGCCTGGCTTTTGCTTTTTCAGGCGGTTTGCCGGGCGGCTTTCCTCCCTTGTTCGATTAAAAGCATCACGGCCTGGCTACGGCTCGAGAGCCTGCCTGCGGCCTTGATATCGTCGAGGAACGCGATGACGTCCTGCGGCACCATGAGCGTCAGCTCGCGGTTTCCCGCGGCGGCTTGGCGTTCCCGATAAGCCCGAAGTTTCTGGGCTGTCGGTGACGGTGACGGGGAGGGCGAGTTGGACAGCATCGAGTTCTCACGAATCAGTTTCGCGTAACTCAAGCCTAACAGGCCGGCGATCGCTGTCCATAAAATTGCTGTGTCGAGTCGCGCTTAGCCGCTGATTCGTCTCGATTTTCCCGCCGGCCTCGGATGCACGGCAGCCGATCGGCGAGGACAGACTCGGTCCTGGCTCGCCGGCGAATCCATCGCTCTGACAGCTTGCCAACAAGCCGAATTGCCAGCAACGCGGCAATTCGGCTTGTTGGCTCAATTGCGGCGGTGTCCCGGGCCAGGGTCACGATCGGCAAATAGGCTCGGCGCCTCATAGCGTTCGGCGGCGCTGCGCTCGCCGTGCGGGCGTAGATCCTCGCGGAGTTCGAAGAGCGTCGGCTGCGTGGCCCGCGGCATCGCCTGGGCCTGGCGGAGCACCACCAAGACGCGCCAGAGATAGCGGCGACCGTCGATCGTGATGAAGCGGGGCAGGGCCATTGCCATACTTTCAACTTGCCATCTTGCCAGCAATTTGGGCCGCCTAAGCGGCGGCCCGGTCTGCGGTATCGGCTGGCGCCGCGGCGGCGGGTTGAAGCCCATGCAGGTAATCCACGGCGCGCTGTGCCTGGCTCGCGGCCGAGAAGATGAAGCGCTTGTCGTCCTTCAGGACCTTCAGCCATGAGGCGATGTAAGCGGCGTGATCCTCCCGCACCTCGGGCACGATCCCGAGATCGGCGGCAAGGAAGGCACTACCGAGTTCGGCGACCAGCTCTTCGCGGGCGTAGCCTTCGTCACCCCATTTCACCCGGCCCATGTCACGGGCGAGGCGCTTGGCGTGCTTGGTCCAGTGGGTCAGCTCATGCGCGAGCGTCGCGGCGTAGCTCTCGGCGTCCCGGGAGGTCTCAAAGGGTGGCATCTGCACATAGTCGGGCCCTTCGGCGTAATAGGCCTTGGTTCCGCCGTGGCGGATATCGGCGCCGGTCGCGGCGAAGAACCGGTCTGCGGCTTCGATCCGCGGCAACGGGGTGAGGGCAGGGGGCTCGGCCTTGGCCTAGTAGTGCGCGGGCAGGCCGTCGCACTGCAAGAGAGCGCGCGTCCTGGCCGCTGGGCTGGCACCCGTGAACTCGTGGTTCACAAGACGCCGTTCCTTGTTCCCTACCGGATCAGAGACAACGCGATCGAAGTGCTCCGCGTGTTGCACAGCCGCCAACGATGGCCTGAGCAT
>CAITYE010000456.1 GCA_903896535.1 uncultured Paracraurococcus sp. | reverse complement strand
TGGCGCCGTGCTGGCGCGATTATTCCAGTCAAACACGTCTCGATGGTCCCGGCCGGCCGCCACGAGTCGATGGCGCGGCGCTTTCTGGGTGTGTCGGCTATCGCGCTTATCGACGCAAGTATCGTCCGGACCTCCCTGTCCGGCTATCCCTTCATCATCGCTGCTTGCTTGGCGCCGAAGACCGGAATCCCAGCCTCCGCGGCGAGGAACCCTTCCAGCACCAGCAACTGCCAGATCGCCTGGCTGTGATCGAAGGCGCCGGAGGCGTGCTCATCGGCAAGGCGGCCGAGCGCGGCACCATCGAACAAGCCGGCATCGAGCAGCGTGCTGCCGGTCAGGCGCTGGCGCACCAGGTCGGCCTGCGTGCGGAACTGGCCGCCGATCTGATCGGCAAAGCCGCGCTTGCTGCCCCAGAGCAGCTCTGCCGGCAGCCGCCCCTCCATCGCCCGGCGCAGCACATGCTTGCCGACGCGGTCCTTCAGCTTGAGCTCGGCCGGCAGCGCCATGCCCCAGCGCACGAACTCGGGATCGAGGATCGGCGGCCGCAGCTCCAGCGAGACGGCCATGCTGGTGCGGTCGGTCTTCACCAGGATATCGCCCGGCAGATAGGTGTGCAGATCTGCATATTGCGCCTGCAACAGCGGATCATCGGGATCGCATTCCGCCATCAGCGCGGCGAACCGGGCCGCAGGATCATAGCCGGCCAGCGTGCCGCGCAGCGTCGGGGCATAGAGCCCACGGCGCTGCGCATCCTGCTGCTTGCAGACGGTGCGATAATAGCCGAGGGCGGAATCGAGACTGATCTCGGTCAGCGTTGTCTTGGCGCGCAGCCAGCGCGGCGCGCGATCAAGCTTCGGATAGATCGCGGCGAGACCACCCACCACGCGCCGGCGGACCGATGCGGGCAGCAGGCGGCGGACGCTCTCGGCCAACATATGGAAACGATAACGACGATAGCCGGCGAAGACCTCGTCCCCGCCATCACCCGATAGCGCGACGGTCACATGCCGGCGGGCCAGGGTGCAGACCGCGAGCGTCGGCACGGCCGAATGATCGCCGAAGGGCTCGCCGAAGATCCCCGCTTGCACCCGCGCTGCCGCGACATAATCGGCCGTGCCTTCCTCAGAATGCCAAGTGGTGCCGTAACGCTCGGAGATCTGCCGGGCCATTGGCCGCTCATCGCCGGAACCGGGAAAGCCGATCGTGAAGGTCGCCAGAGGACCGCCCAAGCCCTCGGCATGGGCGGCGGCGGCGAAGGCGACGACCGAGCTGGAATCGACGCCGCCCGAGAGGAAGGCACCAAGCGGCACATCCGCCATCAGCTGCGAACGCACCGCGGCATCGAGCCGGCGCGCGAGCTCGGCCGGTGCATCGGCGGCTGGGGTATCGGCCCGGGTCGGCGCCTGCCAGTAGCGCTTCGGGGTCGGCAGCGCCGCTTCACCGCGCTTCAACAGCAGCAGATGCGCGGCCGGCAGCCGGCGGATGCCGGCATAGATAGTGTGCGGATCGGGGATATAGCCGAGGGCCAGGAAGTCTTCGATCGCCGTCGGGTCCATCCGCCGCGCGAGTTCGGGCAAAGCCAGCAGGCCGCAGAGTTCGGAGGCAAAGGCGAAGCTGCCATCAGGCAACAGGGCGTAGTGCAGCGGCTTCTCACCCAGACGGTCGCGCGCCAGCAGCAGCTCACCGCGATCACGATCGTACAGCGCGAAGGCGAACATGCCGGAGAGGCGCTCGACGCAATCGACGCCCCATTGCTTCCAGGCATGCAGGATGGTCTCGGTATCCGAGCGTGTCCGGTAGCGATGACCGAGCTTTTCCAGCTCGGCACGTACGGCTTGATGATTGTAGATCTCGCCGTTGAAGCAGACGATGACGGCGCCGCTCTCATCGGCCATGGGCTGCTGGCCGCCGGCGATATCGACGATGGCCAGCCGGCGATGGCCGAAGGCGAGGTGCGCTTCGAGATGAAAACCGTCCCCGTCCGGGCCGCGATGAGCCATCGCATCGGCCATCCGGCGAATCCGCCAAGCCGCCGGGACGTCCGGATTCAGCGGATGAAAAAGGCCGGCCACGCCGCACATAACAACGCCACTCCCACTGCACCCACGCCACACATCGGATGCCAGATGCGCTGGCATAGTTAGCCCGGCGCGGGCCATTCTGCACCGTCAGAAATCACGATATCGCCCATGGCCGCGATAACGCGGCATTGGGCAAGCCGCCCAATAACGATTTATTTAGACCGCTGCGCGATGTTGGGTGCATCGGCCCGCCCACAAGGGGGTGAGCCAGGGAGGCCGGTATGGGACATCTCAGCAACAGCTTCGACTACAACGCCAGAGCGGATCTTACCTGCAGCCTGACGCCGGCAAGCCTGCCCGTTCGTCTGCCGTGGCACGTCGCCGCCAGCCTCATCATCGGCATCTCTGGCGCACTTTGGGGCGGCCTCAGCCTTTTAGCCGAACGTGTCTTCGGCTGATTGCTGCCCGCCTCAACCCGGCACCAGAGCCGGACGATCCGCGCGCAACCACGCCACCACATCCGCCAGGCCTTCCCGCAGACCAACCGGTTCGCCGAGCCCGAGCACGGCCCGAGCGCGGCCCGCATCACCCAGCGAATGCCGAATCTCCCCTGATCGCGCGGGCTGGTGGGCAAGCTGCAACGGCACCCCGCACAGCGCAGCGATGGTCTCCGCGAGCGTGAGCACCGAGGTCGGTCGGCCAGTGCAGACATTGAAGACCGGCGCCGCCGTGCTCGCGCGGTCGAGGCCGGCGAGCAACGCCCGCACCACATCGGCGATATTGACGAAATCGCGCGTCTGCTGGCCATCACCATAGACGGTGATCGCCTCGCCGCGCGCAAGCCGATCGCAAAATATCGAAATCACGCCGGAATAGGGCGAGGCCGGGTCTTGGCGTGGACCAAAAACATTAAAAAACCGCAACCCCGCGGTCGGCACGCCATGCACCAACCCCGCCACGCGGGCCTGCTGCTCGCAGCCAAGCTTATCAGCGCCATAGGCCGAAAGCGGTCGCGTCATCGCCTCCTCGGACAGCGGCAGGGCGGCATTGTCGCCATAGACCGCAGCCGAGGAGGCATAGACGACCGGCAGATGCCGGGCCCGGGCGGCCTCGAAAACCGCAATGGTGCCGGTCAGGTTGACGCGATGGGTGCCCAGCCAATCCTGCGCGGCGCGTTCGACAGAGGCGATCGCCGCCAGATGGATGATGCCGTCGACACCCTCGGTCGCAGCGCGCACTGCCGCGGGATCGGCGATGTCACCGACAATCAGGCTGGCGCCGGGCGCGAGGTTGCCGCGATGCCCGGTCGAGAGATCGTCGAGCACGCGCACCGCATCGCCGCGCCGTCGCAAGGCGTCGCAAAGATGCGAACCGATGAAGCCGCAACCGCCGGTAACGAGGTAATGTGGCACGGGATTCCTAGTCTGCTGCGTCTGCCTGCCAGAGCAACACCCGTTCAGGCCGAATCGCCCGGTGATCCAACAGGACGGTGCTTGCTCTAGCGCGTTTTCCTATCTGGATGAAACCGCGTAAGGCGCGACCATCGCAGATCATCACGCCGATATCGCCCTCGTCTCCCGACCGGTCGCGGCAAGGCCTGCGAGTACCTGCAGCCCGATCGTGATTTTTCGATAAACCTCGGTGAATTTATCCCGCTCGCCACCGTCGGGATCGGGAATGTCCTCGCCGTCGCTTAACTCACCAAGCTTAACCAGGGGGGTCGCCAGGCCAGGGTAGAGCGAACGGACGCTGTTTCGGTTCTTCTCATCGAAGACCACGATCAGCGCGGCCCGCGCCGCCGCCTCCTCTGTCAGATAGCGCGAGCGATGCGCCCGCAGGTCGATGCCCTGCGCCGCCGCAGCGGCGATGCCGAAATCGGGCGTCGTGCGTCCCACGCGCGGCAGCACGCCATAGGATGCAACAGGCGGGACGGCCGGCGCGTCGTGCCAGACGGCGCGCAGCGCATGCTCGGCGAAGGGGCTGCGGCAGATATTGCCCTGGCAGACGAACAGCACCGGCCGGCCGGCCGCCATCCGCAACGCCGCCGCCGCCCGCCGCCGCGCCGCCACCCGCACCACGGCAGTGCCGCCCGGCAACCGACGGCCCAGCCAGCGCGTCCGGGCGGCCGCCTCCTGCCCGAGTTCGACCAAGCCTGGGGCCGGATCATCGGCCACTACCGTGTCCTGCAACTCCTGCCCCAGCGGCCAGCGCCGCACCTCGGCCAGGGCGCCGAGCCATGGGCCGAGCCAGGGTTCGCCGCGGGCACGCCACCGCAGCGCCTCGGCAGTCAGGCCGCGCAGGTCGTGCAGCAGGTTGCGGGCATAGATCCCGGCCGGGTAGCTGCGGCGCGGCTCCTCCACGCCATCAACCAGCAGCCGATACCAGCACCACGGAAAATCGACACCGAGGCCGACCGGCAGCGGCATGGAGCCCCAGGGGCGCGCATTCACCTCCAGCAGAATCCAGGCGCCATTCGCCGGATCGCGCCGGAACTCGAACATCGCCACGCCGGTATAGGAAAGCGCGCCGCAGATCGCCTCGCACGCCGCCAGCAACGCCGGCGTCAGCGGCGCCGAGACGCGGTAGTAGCTGCCGGACTCGTCTTCCCGCACCCGGTGATGCTCGAAGGCCTGGAGCAGCCGGCCTTCATGCGCGAGGACCGAGACACCGAGACCTTGACCGGGGAAGAAGGCCTCGAAGAGATACTCCTCAGGGGCCAGGCCAGGCAGCAGGGTTGCGAGCATCGCGGCATCCCGCACCGTCCGTACCTTACGGCGGTGATCCGGCTCGGTAAGGGTGTAGGAATGGCGCGGCTTGACCATCAGCGGCGTGCCGTAGCGTGCAAGTATCGTCGCCGCGTCCTCGCCTGGCTGCGGCAGGCCGCCATCGGCAACCGGCACGCCGAGCGAGCGTGCGAGTTCACGCACCGCATGCTTGTCGAACAGCACGTCGATCGCCCGCTCGTCCGGCACCGCCAGCCGCGCCAGACTGCCCAGCTCCGCGCGATACGTGTGCAACTGCAGCAACGGGACCTCGTTGCACGGGATCACCAAATCGTAGCGCTCGCGGCGCAGCAGCATCTCCGCCGCCAATAGCCAGTCCCGGCCATCGCCGAGCCATGGCGGCAGGCGTTGTACCTGCCTGACATAGCGCGAGCGCAAAGCCGGGGCGATGAAGCGCGCCGGCGCCGCATGCACCTCTATGCCGCGGCGACCAAGCGAGCGGACGGTGGCGAGAAAGCTGCGAGTATCCTCGCCGAAGACCAGGACCTTGCCCTGGGTCATCGCGCCTCACCAGCGGTGCCGAACAGGGCCTCGGCGACCTGCGTGACGGTCAAGCTGCGACCGCCGCATTCATCCTGAAAGAAACTCAGGTAGCGCTCGATCACTGACAGGAAGACGTCGCGCTCGGCTTCGTTGCGGGCGTAGGGGGTCGCACCGGGCAGCAGGGTGGAGCTGTGGTAGGTCAGCATCAGCAGCCGCGCGCCGTTGGCGATGGCCGCGCGGGTCTGGCGGATCATGTCCTCGGCGCTGTGCCCCTCCGGGCTGAGGCGCAGCCGTTCCAGCAAACCAAGCCGGGCGCCGATTGCCGGCAGCCGCAGCCGCCTGCCCTGGGGCGAGTTGATCGCCGGAAAGAAGCGTCCGCCGAGATTTGCGAAACGCCCGACAAAATGCACCGAGAGCGGCAGCACGAGCAATCGTGGCGCAGCCAGTAGGGGAGAATTATCGAATTCCGAGAAATCCGGTCCGCCATCTTGGATGAAACTGGTGAAGGGAACGACGCTGGTATCGATTGTGTAGCCGAGTTCGATCAGCGTTCCCGCGGTGGCCGGCCCGAGGCCGTATCGCCCCGCTTTGTAGACGACCGGCCGACAGTTGAAATTCTCGGCGATCGCATCGGTCAATACCATCAATTTCTGCCGCTCCAGTGCTGGCGGCAGATTGCCGGGGTAAGAGTGCCGGGCATTGCTCTCTTCGACGAAGGGCGGGGTCACCCAAGGCTGCAGATGGGCGCCGATCTCCACCTCGCCCGCTTCCAGCCAAGAGCGCAGGAGCGCGACCGCCTCCGGCGCCGTCGCCACCGGGTAATCGACGGCATAGGTCGGCACGATTCCCCGCGCACGGAAGATCTGCTGTGCAAGCGGTTGATATGAAATGTTTTTTGTTGTGGTATTGGTCGAAGCGAACGGCGCCGACCAGTCAAACTCCTCCTCGGTATCGATCACCACGGTAAGGGTGAGCGGCCAGTCAGCAGGCGGTGACAGTATCTGCTGGACCGTGAGGCCGTCGAAACGGCTCATGGCAGATGCATCGCGCTGGAGGGTTGCTGCACCATGCGGCCTCATCGGCCCGACAGATGAAGCACCAGGACGGAACGAGACGTCTCTGCGAGGCGTGTGGCGGGAGCAGGGCTGGCGCCAGCTGCGGTGGGGTCAGAATTTCGCACGTCAACGCCTCGGAGTAGCTTGGCATAACCAGCGCCGGATTATGGTATGCTCGCGCCCCGCCCACATCGGCAAGTCGCTATTCTGTGAGAGCGGGAGCCGGCAGCGCCGCGGCGCTTGACCGACGCCGCTTCCGCCCGGGATAAGGCCGACACCGTAGCCATGCCGCGTCAGCCGCGTTTCCGGGCCACGGTCGCGAATCCTCGCCTGGCCGGAACCTCATCATGCGTCTTTCAGTCTTCGGGATCGGCTATGTCGGGGCGGTCTCCAGCGGCTGCTTCGCCGAACTCGGCCACACCGTCATAGGCGTCGATGTCTCACCCGAGAAGGTGGCGATGCTCGGCGCCGGACGCTCACCGATCGTCGAGGCGGACATTGATACGTTGATTGCCAACAATGTCCGCGCTGGCCGGCTGCGCGCGACGACCGATGTCACTGCAGCCATTGCCGAATCCGATCTCTCCTTCATCGCCGTTGGCACCCCCAGCGCGGCGGATGGTTCGGTCTCGCTGCAGGCGATCGAGGCGGTGCTGGATAGTATCGGCCGGGCGATCGCCGCCAAGCCCGGGCCGCATACCGTTGTCATGCGTTCGACCGTGCCGGCCGGCACCGCCGAGACCCTGGCAATCCCCCGGCTGGAAGCCAGTTCAGGTCGTAAGCTTGGCCAGGGTCTACACTATTATTCGAATCCGGAATTCTTGCGCGAAGGCTCTGCGGTGCGGGATTTCCATGGCCCCGCGATGACCTTGATCGGCGCACCGCTTGGCGATGACGCCGCGGCGCTGCGCGAGCTCTACGCGCCAATCCAGGCACCGGTGCAGCTCGTCTCCTATCGCCTTGCCGAAAGCGCCAAGCACCTCGCCAATGTCTTCCACGCGGTGAAGCTCTCCTTCGCCAATGAGGCGGGCGCTGTCCTCTCAGCCATGGGGGTGGATGCCCGCGAGGCGCTGCGCATCTTCTGCGAAGATCGTGTGCTCAACATCTCGACCGCCTATCTGCGGCCGGGCTTTGCCTTTGGCGGGTCCTGCCTGCCGAAGGATACCCGCAGCTTCCTCGCCCTCGGCCGCCAGCACGGCGTACCGACGCCCTTCCTCGATTCGGTGATGCCGAGCAACCAGGCGGTGGTGGAGCGCGCCTTCGCCGCCATCGCCGCGCATGGTCGCCGGCCGGTCGCGCAATTCGGCCTCGCCTTCAAGCCGGGCACCGATGATCTGCGCGAAAGCCCCTATGTGCTGCTGGCCGAACGGCTGATCGGCCGCGGCTATCCGCTGCAGATCTTCGATCGCGATGTCCGGGTGGCGGCGCTGCTCGGCGCCAACCGTAGCTATATCGAACACGAGATCCCCCATATCGAGAAGTTGATGGCGCCCGATGTGCGCAGCGCCCTTGAGGGCGCCGGCATCGTCGTGATCGGCCATATCGGGGGCGAGGATCGCCGCGCGCTGCTTGACGCGCTGACCGATCAGGTGGTGATCGACCTAGCCGGCATCCCCGCGCTCGAGAACAAGCCGGGTATCGCCTATCAGGGCTTTTGCTGGTGAAGCCGCGGCTGCTTTTCATCAGTCCACGCTTCCTGTTTCCCTTCGATCAGGGCGGCAAGATCCGCACCGCCAACATCCTCCGCCAGCTCAAGGGCGGCGCCTTCGATGTCACCCTCGCCTCCCCCGCCCCGGCCGATGCCGCCCACTACGGAAGCGAACTCGCCGGCATCTGCGACGACTTCCTCAGTTGGCCAGAGCCTCGCATGGGCCTGCCCGGCAAGCTTCTGGCACTCGGCGGGGCGCTGCCGGTGCCGGTGGCGACCGACCGCTCCGCCGCCGGTAGCGCGGTGATCGCCGCCGCGCTGGCCAAACGACCGGAGGTGGTGCTGGTCGATTTCCCGCATGCCGCAGTGCTGCTGCCACCCGGGCCGATCCCTGGCACCTCGATCATGTTCACCCACAATATTGAGGCGGAGATTTTCGAGCGTCACGCCGAGGTGGCGCGCGGCCCGATGCGCGCGGTCTGGCGGGCCCAGGCCACCAAGATGCGCCGCTTCGAGGGCGAGACGCTGCGACGCTTCGATGCCTCGATCGCCGTCTCGGCGCGCGATGCCAAGGGGCTCGCGGCGCAATACGGCCTCAGCGCGGTGGCGCCGATCGACACCGGCGTCGATCTGGAATTCTTCCCCTTCGCTGCGCCGGAGCCGGCGCCGCCCGAGGGGGGGCGGGTGGTCTTTTCCGGCGCCATGGATTCGCGTTCGAACATCGATGGCATCGACTGGCTGGCCGAGGCGGTCTGGCCACTGATCGCCACACGGCGGCCGCGGGCGGAGGCGCTGATCATCGGCCGCAACCCGGCCGAGGCATTGGTGGCGCGCGTGCAGAAGCTCGGCCTGCCCTTCGCCTTCACCGGCTTCGTCGATGATATCCGCCCGTCGATGCAAACCGGCCATGTCGCGGTGATTCCGCTGCGGGTCGGCAGCGGTACGCGGATCAAGGCTTTCGAAGCGATGGCGCTCGGCAAGCCGGTCGTCTCCACGACACTCGGCGTCGAAGGGCTCGACCTGAACCCGGGCGAGCATTACGTGCGGGCCGATACGGCCGAGGATTTCGCCACCGGCGTGCTGCAGTTGCTGGCGATGCCGGGCGAAAGCGCGGCCATGGCCGCCGCCGCGCGCGCGCTCCTGGAAGCGCGCTTCTCCTGGGCCCAGGTCGCCCGGCAGTTCGAGGCGATCTGCCTGGATGCGTTGCGCCGCAAGGCAGGCTTGCTCTAACTCTAGCCCCGCAGGCGTCCCCGCAAGCGCCCGGCGGCGTGCCGCCCCAGGGCCAGCAGCCCGGCCGGGTGCAGCGGATCGACCAGCAGCACGCCAATCCGTGGCCGCCGCGTCGCCACCCAGCTGCGCTTGTAGGGATCATCGCCACGGCCGAAATCCAACTCGCGCACCTTATCGGCCTCCAGCAGCCCCTCGATCATCAGGGCCGAGAGCGCAGTGCCCGGCGAGGCCGCCTTGCGGTTCTCCAGATGCGCGAGCTTCAGCACGGTCGCCCGCCGCCCCTCGTGGTCGAGCACCCAATACTGCGCAGCAACCGGCGTCCCGTCCGCGGCATCGCGCAACACGCCGAGCCGGAGCTGCCCGCGCGCTGCCACCGCCCGCAGCAGGTGGCCATCGAAATCCGGAAAGGGCTCCCAGGGCTTCCAGCTGCCGGTGCGCACCGCCTCATAGGCGGCGATCCCGGCCTCCAGCGCCGGGCCCGGCGCGGTGATCCGCTCGAAGACGAATTCGCGGGCGGCGCGGCGGGTCTTGCGACCGATGGTGGTCCGGAGTTCGGGCGGGCGTTCAGCGAAATAGGCAGGCCAGCCGGGGCGGGGCAGCGCCTCATGCCAATTGCCGAAATGGTCATAGCGCAGCAGCCGCAGCCCAGCCTCGCCGAGCCCGGCGAGGAAAGGCTCGAGCCCGGGCGCCTCAGGCGGCAGGGAATCGAGGCGGACCGGTGGGCCGCGCCGGAACAGCCGACCGATCGCCCGGCCAGCCACGCGCGGATCGGCACCCGGGGCGAAAAGCGGCCGCCAGGTTAGGCTGTAGGGGGTGACGAGGGCGGCGAGCCGTCCCCCTGCCTCGCGGCAGAGCGGCAGCACCGCACCCCCGCCCAGGGCGAGCAAGGGCGTGGCCTCGGCCGGCAGGGCATGGGCCAGGGTGAGGTCGAACCAGAGCCGGCTGGCGAAAAGATCGGTCGGGTCGAGGCAAGGCTCGATCTCGGCCGGCAGCCCGCTGCGCGACAAGGGAAGCAACCGGGCGGGGGCGTTCGGCATTCCCCTGCCCTACCCCTCCCCCGGCCGGCTGGCCAGATGATGAGAGGGGGACTCTGGCGGGCAGCGGCGGTTTGGGGCTAAAAAAGGCAGCCTTGTGAAACACGTGGTAAGGGATAGTTATCGCGTCTTATGCCAAGCCCTGCCAAACCGGCTGAAATCGCCCTCGCCGCCGCCCTCGCCTATGCCCAGGGGGCCGATGCGCCCGAAACCCGGCGCGCCTACGCCACCGACTGGCGCGACTTCACCGCCTGGTGCGCCAAAACCGGGCTCGACCCCCTCCCCGCCGCGCCGGAGACGATCGCCGCCTTCCTCGCCGCCGCCGCCCCGCGCCTGGCCCTCGCCACCCTCCGCCGCCGCCTCGCAGCCATTGCCCGCGCCCATCGGCAGGCGGGGCGCGAATTCTGGCCCGGCCACCCGGCCATTCGCGGCACGCTGCGCGGCATCGCCCGTGCCCATGCCGCCCCGCCCCGGCAGGCCGCCGCGCTGGCCACCGCCGAGCTACGCCGGCTGGTCGCCACCTGCGGCCCGGATGCCGCCGGGCTGCGCGATCGCGCCCTGCTGCTCCTCGGCTATGCCGCGGCGCTGCGGCGGAGCGAGCTGGTGGCCATCGACCGCGAGCATTTGCGCCTCGAAGCAGCCGGGCTGCGCCTGACCCTCCCCCGCTCAAAGACCGATCCCGAAGCCGCCGGGGCGCTGCTCGGCATCCCGCGCGGCCGGCACCCCGCCACCTGCCCGGTCCGCGCGCTGGAGGCCTGGCTCACCGCCTCGGCCTGCGAATTCGGCTCGGTCTTTCGCAAGGTCGATCGCTGGGGCGGGATCGAGACGCGCCGCCTGCACCCGGATGCGGTGCGCCAGATCCTGGCCCGGCGCGTCGCCGCCGCCGGCCTCGCCGTCCCGGCCGGGGAGACGCTGAGCCCGCACGGGCTGCGCGCCGGCTTCGTGACCGAAGCCTATCGCGCCGGGCTGCGGGATGAGGAGATCATGGGCCATACCCGGCACCGCAGCCTGGCCAGCATGCGTCGCTATGTCCGCCGTGCCCGGCTGCTGGATGACAGCCCGGCGCAGAAGCTCGGCCTCTAGAGCATGCTGCGTTCACATTCGTTCACGCAGCCCGCTCTAGCATGTGTCGGATCGCGCGATTCAGCGCCTTCGGCGATGCCGCCTCAACGCATCGCGCTCTAGAGCATGCTGCGTTCACATACGTTCACGCAGCCCGCTCTAGCATGTGTCGGATCGCGCGATTCAGCGCCTTCGGCGATGCCGCCTCAACGCATCGCGCTCTGAGCCGATGCGCTGCCCGCAGCCCGATTGGCTCGATCACCGGCTGACAGTCAGCGGTCCGGCCCCGGCGTTGGCCGAATTCGGCGCCGCCGCCACCGGGGCCGGGGTGCTGCCCTGGGTCATCGACCATGACGCGCAGGAGGAGGATCTGTTCCACCGCCTGCTGGCCCCACCGCCGGAACAGCGCGGCATCAGTCTCGCCGGTGCCCGGGCGCTCGCCCGGCAGGTGCGCGACATCGCCTGGGCGGAAAATGCGGCCGCCATCGCCGCATGTGGCCATAGCCGCGCCTGCCCCTTCGACCTGCACGCCCTGGTGCCGGTGCCTTGGTCGATCCTGCGCCTCGGTCCCGATCATCCGGCGGCGATCGCCTGGCTCTTCGCACATTGGGGCACCACCTGGACGCTGCGCCGGGTAGAGGCCTTGGGACCGGACCCCCGAGTCGGGAGCTGTTCGCTACGCTATGGCTTCTGGGCGGCCGACTGGTCCCCCTGGCCGGCGCTGCTGGCCTGCCGGGCGCGCTGGCCGATGCTGCAATTCCGCCTGGGCGTCGAATACTGGTGGGAGACCCCGGCAGGGATGCACCGCCGGGCGGCTTGAGCGACGCCGCTTGCCCGCCGTGTCCGACGGGCGGCATATCAAAATTCGCCTGATAATTTTTATGGTCAGCACTGCATGCTCAAGCACCTTCTGGCGGATTTCGATGCCTGGCTCGGGGCCGGCCCGCTTGGCTCCCTCCCCCTGTTGCCGGGGCTGCTGAAGACCGTGGCGGCGGCGCTGTTCAGCCCCTTGACCGAGGTGACCAGCCTGCATGCCTGGTGGCTGGTGGCGATCGATCTGGTGCTGATCGCCGGGCTGTTCTTCCTGGTCCAGCGACCAGGCGCGCCGCAGGGGCAGCCCGGCGACTTCCTTGGATTCTGCTTTCCCCGCCGGATCCTGACGCATCCCTCAACGCGGACCGACCTCAAGCTTTACTTCGTTGGCGCCGTGGTCTCGCCCCTCACCCGGCTGTTCTGGCGCTTCAATGCCATCCTGGTCGCCGGCGTGCTGCTGCAGGGCCTGATCGCGCTGGCCGGCCCGGCGCCACGGGTCCTCACCTGGGGCTGGGGCAGCGGCCTGATCGTGGCCTTCGCGATCGCCATTGGCCGGGATCTCGGGTTTTACGCCTGCCATCTGGCGCATCACCGGATTCCCGCGCTCTGGGCCTTTCACAAGGTGCATCACTCCGCCGAGGTGATGACGCCCCTCGCCGCCAAGCGGAACCATCCGGTGGAGTTGGCGCTGATCCCGCCCTGCGATGCCATGGGCACCGCACTCATCCTCGCGCCTGTCCTCTATCTCTTTGCCACGCCGCCCAGCCCGATCGAGCTGTTCGGCGTCTCCCTCGTCACCGTGGTCTTCGCAGCCCTCGGCGCCCATCTCTATCACTCGCATATCTGGCTGGTTTGGCCGGCCTGGCTGCAGCGGCTGATCCTCTGCCCGGCGCAGCACCACATCCACCACAGCAGCGCGCCGCGGCATCACGACAAGAACATGGCGAATATGTTCACCTTCTGGGACTGGCTCTTTGGCACGCTCTACATCGCGCCAAAGACGCGGGAGGCGTTCCGGTTGGGGGTGTACGGCGCGGCCGTGCAACTGCATCCCGGGGTGCTCGCGGCCTATCTGGTGCCCTTTGCCGATGCCGCCCGGGCGGTACGGCCCTGGCTGCCGGCGCCGCTACGCCCTCGCCTCGGCGCCTGGGCCGATGCCCTGGAGAGCCGCTGCAATGATCGGCTTGGCCCGGGATCTCCGGTGGGGGCGGAGAGCCGCAGCGCCGCGGCTTCCTGAAAGATACCTGAAAGCTATCCACTAGCTTTCTGTTGTCCATCCGATCGCCTTCCGCTACCTTCCCGATTGCCCCCCGATAGCCGTCCGGATGCCCTCCGGATGCCAGCCGCGCGCGCCGCCTCCGGCGCGTGCCAGGAGTTGCCCGGGATGCCCACAATCGTCTTCGCCTCACCCAAGGGGGGTGCCGGCAAATCCACCGCCGCCGTGATCCTGGCGAGCGAGCTCGCCGCCGCCGGCGGCGCCGTCACCATCATCGATGCCGACCCCAACCGTCCGGTCAGCGCCTGGGCCCGCCGCCCCGGCAAGCCGGAGCGCCTGACCGTGCTGGCCGACGTCACCGAGGCCAGCATCATCGACACGATCGAAGCCGAGGCCGCCCGCGTCCCCTTCGTCGTCGTCGACCTCGAAGGCACCGCCAGCATGACCGTCGCCTATGCCATCAGCCGCGCCGATCTGGTCATCGTGCCGACCCAGGGCAGCCAGCTCGACGCCGCCGAGGCGGCCAAGGCAATTCGCCTGATCCGCCAGCAGGAACGCGCCTTCGGCCGATCCATCCCGCATGCCGTGCTGTTCACCCGTACCTCGGCAGCCATCCGCCCGCGCACCCTCCAGCACATTCGCGAGGAATTGCACCGCGCCGCCGTGCCGATGCTCGATTGCCAGTTGCATGAACGCGAAGCCTTCCGTGCCATCTTCAGCTTCGGTGGCTGTCTTGCCGGCCTTGGCGCCGAACAGGTCTCGGGCCGCGACGCGGCGCTGGCCAATGCCCGCGCTTTCGCCGCCGAAATCGTCACCCGTCTGCAACCCACCGCGCCTCAGCCGGCGCTGGAGCGCGTCGCATGAGCCAGAACCGCGCCCCTGTTTTCGGGACCGAGGAGCCGCTCGATCTCAGCGGCTTCGCACCCAAGCCGGCAGCGCCGGCCGAGCAGGTGAGGGGGATCGCCGAACAGGCGGGTTTCCGCAGCCGCGATCCGGCCCCGCCCGCCGCCGCCATGCCGGAAGCCGGCCGTCGTTCGCCGCGCCGCTATCGGACTGGCCGCAATGTCCAGCTCAACCTGAAGGTCCGCCAGGAAGCAGCGGATGCCTTCTATGCCCTGGCCGATGCCCAGGGCTGGGTGCTGGGTGAGGCCTTCGAACAGGCCATCGCCGCCCTTGAAGGCAAGCTGAAAGCTTCCCGATAGCTTCTAGGTAGCTTCTAG
>CAITYE010000455.1 GCA_903896535.1 uncultured Paracraurococcus sp. | reverse complement strand
TCCTTGCCGGCAGCTTCCTGATCTGCGGCCTCTCGACCGCCGGGCTGGTACAGACCCATTTCATCCCGCTTTGTGTTGAGTTCGGCATGCCGGAAGTCACCGCAGCGTCTGTGCTGGCCGCGATGGGTGCTTTCAATTTCGTCGGTACCATTGCCTCCGGCTGGCTTTCGGATCGCTATGATCCGCGCTGGCTGTTATTCTGGTACTACGGGCTGCGTGGCCTCTCGCTGCTGGTCTTGCCGTTCAGCGACTTCACCGTTTATGGGCTTTCGGTTTTCGCCGTCTTCTATGGGCTCGACTGGATTGCGACGGTGCCGCCGACCGTGAAGCTCGTCGCCCAGCGCTTTGGGCGGGAGCCCGCGCCAATGCTGTATGGCTGGATCTTTGCTGGGCATCAGCTTGGCTCAGCAATTGCAGCGATGGCCGGCGGCGTGTCGCAGGACCAGTTGGCGAGCGTGATGCCGGCCTTCATCGCTGCCGGCTTTCTGTGCCTATTGGCCGCCGTCTTGGTCCTCGGCTTCCGGCGTCCCGCGGCGGCCGTCGCAGCCTGACGCCACCGGCACAAGGTTTTGGCGTGCGCCGGGCGCCCGACGGGGCGCCACGGCCCGTGCCCCTGCAGTGTGGGAAACCGCGTGTTTCTGCCCGGCGATGGAGGGTCTGAAAAGCCCCATACCAGCAGCCAAATATTTTGACTGCTGGTATCAGTTACATACCCAGCGCCCGCCGATACAGCTCGAGCAGCGTCTCCTGCTCCTCCAGCTCGGCCGGCTCCTTGCGGCGCAGGGTGATGATCTGGCGCAATACCTTCACATCGAAGCCGGCGGATTTCGCTTCGGAATAGATATCCTTGATGTCGTTGGCGAGCGACTTGCGCTCCTCCTCCAAACGCTCGATGCGCTCGACGATGGAGCGCAGGCGATCCGCCGCGATGCCGCCGACCTCATTGCCTTCTGCCAGTTTCGGCTTCGATCCGCTCATGCTCATCCTCGACCGTCCGGGGGATGACCGTTTACCGGGCAGGGCGGCGGTAGGATAGAGCGGCCGTTCAGCGAACGTCCGGGCATTGCCTGAAAGCAGCCAGCGCCGAGATGCTTGGCCGCGTCGATATATCCGCCCGGCCCTACTGGGTCCCAAGATCCGTGCGGAAGGGGCGGCGATTGCCGCCGCCGCCCCAAAAGCCCGGGGCACGCGTCGGTCGCTGGACCGACAGATGAAGGCAAGGCCGAAGAGTTCCTGACCCAGTGACGTCTAGCGATTACTGATTCCGGTTCATCGTGACTGGTGGTTATCTAAAGCATAAGCAACCATCTCGCCGTCGGCACCCTCGATGCAGTGGTGGACGAACCGTGATGCTCGTTACGACAAGTGTTCACAGAACCTAGTGCCCGGGGTTGCTAGCCGCCATTTTTGCCTTCTGCTCGGCCGTCGCTTCCTTCTGGAATCGCGCCTGCCAGTCCTTGTAGGGCATGCCGTAGACGATCTCGCGCGCATCCGGGTCGGCGATGGTCATGCCCTGTTCGGCGGCCCCTTCGCGGTACCAGCGGCTAAGGCAGTTCCGGCAGAAGCCAGCGAGGTTCATCATGTCGATGTTCTGCACATCGGTG
>CAITYE010000454.1 GCA_903896535.1 uncultured Paracraurococcus sp. | reverse complement strand
CTGCCCTGGCACAATCCGGTGCTGGTCGCCGAACAGGCCGCGACGCTCGACCTGCTCTCCGGTGGACGCTTCGATTTTGGCGTCGGCAAGGGCTATCGCCCGGCCGAGTTCGCCGGCTTCTGCATGGACATCGCCGAGAATTCCGAGATCTTCGACGAGGCGATGGAGATCATCCGCAAGGCCTGGACCGCCGAAGGTCGCTGGAGCCATCACGGCAAGCGCTGGCACCTCGAGAACGTGGTGGTGGAACCGGAGCCGCTGACCCGCCCGCACCCGCCGCTGTGGATGGCCGCCGGCAGCGAAGGCTCCATCCGCCGGGCCGCGCGCGAGGGTTACTGCATTCTGATCGACCAGCTTGCCAGCGTGAAGCAGGTGGGTGAGCGCATCGCCATCTTCCGCGAGGAATGCGAGAAGACTGGCCGCGCCTTCAACCCAGCGATGGTCGGCGTGACCCGCGCCCTGCAGATGTTCTTCGACGAGGCCGAGCGCAAGGCGGCGATCGAGACGCGCAAGCGCGTGGTCGGCGTAATCGGCGACCTGGCCAAGGGCGAGCGGCCGAAGTCGATCGAGGAAGACGATGCCCCGCTGCTCGGCACCCCCGCCGAGATCATTGCCCGGCTGCGGACGCTGGAAGCGGTGGGCGCCGGCTTCATCCTGATGGCCGACCCGCAGGGCAGCGCGGCGACGCTGCGCGCCTTCGCCCAGCATATCATGCCGGCCTTCGCTGAACCGAAGCTGATGGCCGCCGAATAGCCCGGCTGAGACGGCGCTGTTAGCATGCAGGCGGGACCTTACGGGTCCCGCCTTTTTTTTACCTCAGAGAATGGTGCGTTCGCATTCGCTCACGCATCACGCTCTAACTTTTGTTTGGTCGCGGGATTCAGCGTTTTTGGCGATTCCGCCTCAACGCATCCCGCTAAAGGGAGGAGAACGCGATGGCACGCCTCAAGCCAATCGATCCGGCAGTGCTCGACCCGGCGCAGAGGGCCGTCTACGACCGGATTGCCGGCGGCGCCCGCGGCGGAGTCGGCGGCCCCTTCACAGCCCTGCTTGCCAGCCCAGAGCTCTGCGGCCGGGTTGAGCAGCTAGGCGTTTTTATCCGCTATGACTGCAGCGTGCCGATGCGGCTGCGGGAACTCGCGATCCTCTGCGTCGGCCGGCACTGGCGGGCCGATTACGAGTGGTTCGCCCATGCGCCGATCGCTGCGAAGCAGGGCGTGCCGGAGGCTGTCATCCAGGCGATCGGTACCGGCAGCGACAGCCCGCCCTTCGACGCCCCTGCCGATGCGACTGTCTTCCGCTTTGTCCGTACCCTGCTGAAGGAGGGGCACGTGCCGAATGCGGTCTATGCCGAAGCTGTGGCCTTGCTGGGAGAGAAGGGCACGGTCGAGCTGACCGGTCTCGTCGGCTACTACACGCTGCTCGCATTGCAGCTGAATACCTTTGAGGTCGCACCGCCGCCGACCGTGCCGATTCCCTGGCGCTGATCCGGATGCGCGCGGCGGCACTTCAGCCGCTGCGCGTGATCTGCACCAGGAAATCGATAAAGGCCCGTAGCTTGGCTGGCAGGTGGCGCTGCGGCGGGTAGAGGACGGAGACCGCGTTACCCTCCTCGATCCATTCCGGCAGCAGGGAGCGTAGGGTGCCGCTCTCCAGTTCCTTGCGCACAAGCCACCAGGTTCCCTGGCCGATGCCGATACCGGCAACCGCCGCTTCGCGCAGCGCATCGCCGCTGTTGATAACCAGGGTCCCGCCGACCCGGACCGTGAACGGGTTGCCGTCCTTGCCGCGAAAGGACCAATCCGGGCCGAAGCGGCCCACAATGCAATTGTGCTGGCGCAATTCCTCGGGCGTGCTCGGCTCGCCATGCCGGGCGAGATAGGCCGGGGAGGCGAAGGTGATCTGCGGGCCGCGCGTCAACAGGCGGGTGGTCAG
>CAITYE010000453.1 GCA_903896535.1 uncultured Paracraurococcus sp. | reverse complement strand
CTGGCGGCGGGCCAGGCGGACCTGATCCTGCTGGCGCGCGTGCTGCTGCGCGATCCCTATTGGCCCATGAACGCTGCGGCAAAGCTGGGGCGGCTGGAGACGCTGGCCACCGCGCCGCAATACGAGCGCGGCTGGGCGACGCTGGGCAAGGTGGTGCGCCAGGACAGCATCGGCGCCCCGCTGCCGGCGCTGTAGGCGCCGACGCGCCGTCCAGGCGCAAGCGCCTGGACGGGCCGTGGGCTACAGCCGTACGCCCTGCGTCTGGAAGGCCTGGGTCGCGCTCTCCTGCACCTCGGTATCCAGGTAGGCGGCGGCGGCGATGGCGATCAGCACGGCGGCGCAGAGGCCAACCAGGACAGATTTCACGGGCGGACCTCCTCGTCGCGCAGGCCGCTATTCAATGGCCGCGCCACCCGTTGCGCGCAAGAGCGCCTCGGCCAGGCTCAGCTCCTCGGGCGTATTCGCGTTGAAGAAGGGGTCGACCGGCTGGTCGGGCCAGGCGGCGCTGGCGCAGCCATGCCGGGCGGTCCAGCGGTCGATCTTGCGCTCACCGCCCACCAGCGCGGCGCGCAGCTCCGCCCGCAGGGCCAGCGGCCAGAGGGCGATCGGCGGATGGGTGAAACCACCAGAAGCGGCACAGGCCATCGGGACGCATGCCGCGGCCCGCGCCGCCAGCAGCCGGGCGACGAGATCGATGGGCAGGAAGGGCGCATCGGCGGTGACCGAAAGCAGCGTCGTCACGCCCGGCGCCTGCGCCGCCGCCCAGTCGAGACCGGCGAGGACGCCCGCCAGCGGCCCCGGATGATCGGGCATCGGGTCGGCCACCACCGGCAGGCCGAAGCCGGCAAAGCGGGCGGGATCGCCATTCGCGTTCAGCACCACCGGGCCCACCTGCGGCGTGATCCGCGCCAGCACATGCGCCAGCAACGGCCGCCCGCCCAGCGGCAGCAGCGCCTTGTCGCCGCCGCCCATCCGCCGGGCGAGGCCACCGGCCAGCACCACTGCCGCGATCTCAGTCATCCTGGCTGGCCTTGCGGCGATGCCGCGCGCTCTCCTCGGCGACAGTGGCGGGGTCGGCATCGAAGATCAGCCGTCCCTCCCCCGCCAGCACCAGAAAACGCCGGCCCTTGCAGCGGCCGATCAGGGTCAGCCCCGCCTCGCGCGCCAGCTCCACCCCCCAGGCGGTGAAGCCGGAGCGGGAGATGAGGATGGGGATGCCCATGCGGACCGTCTTGATGACCATCTCCGAGGTCAGCCGCCCCGTGGTGTAGAACAGCTTGTCGCCAGCGGCGCAGTCCTGGAGCGCCATCCAGCCGGCGATCTTGTCCACGGCATTGTGACGGCCGACGTCTTCCATATAGACCAAGGGTTGGTCGTCCTGGCACAGCGCGCAGCCATGGATCGCCCCGGCTTCCAGATAGAGCGTGGGCAAGGTGTTCAGCGTGTGCAGCAGCCGATAGAGCGCGCTGATGCGCAGCTGCAGCGGCGGCAGGCTTACCTCGGCGAAGCCTTCCATCAGGTCGCCGAAGGCGGTGCCCTGGGCGCAGCCGCTGGTCAGTGTCTTCTTGCGCAGCTTCGCCTCGAAATCGGTGGGCGCGGCGGTGCGCACGACGACGACTTGCAGATCCTCGTCATAGTCGATGCCGCTGACGGCATCGCCGCGCCGCAACATGCCCTGGTTCAGCAAATAGCCGAGCGCCAATTCCTCCGGCCGGTCGAGGATCGTCATCATGGTGACGATCTCCTGCCCGTTCAGATAGAGCGTGAGCGGCCGCTCCACCGGCACGCTGGTCTCGATCCGCTGGCCCGCATGGTCGATGCCGGCGACCCGGCGGGTCAGCCGGGGATCGGCCGGATCAGGCTGGACGAGCAGCGGCATGGCGGACCTGGGCGCTTGGTCAGCGCTTGAGATAGTCGTGCACCACTTCGCCGAGGCCGAGGGTCATGTCGGTGACGTAATGCACCCCGTCCAGCACCTCTCGCACCGGCAGGCGGGCGACGTCGCACAGCGCATGGTCGAACAGCTGCAGCGCCGCCGGGCCGGACCAGGCCCCCCGGACCGTCACATCCTCGGTGTAATAGCGCACCAGCTCACAGATCCGCGGGCTGCAATCGACGTGCGGGATGATCTTGATGATGAAGTTCGGTTTGGCGAGCCCGGCCAGCAGCGGCGCGGTGTCCAGCACGCGGTGCTTATAGCCCATGGTCGCCTGGGCGCAGAGCACGCTGCCGAAATGCAGCTTGCAGACCAGCGTCTCACTTTCGTGCAGCATCTCGGGCCGACCGAGCTTCTTCGGGAAGCCCCAGATCTCCCGCCCGCCAGCGATCGGCGAATGATCGTCCAGGTACATGGCGTGGACATAGCCGCCTTCCTGCACCGTGCCGTCGGCCGCCCGGAAGCGAACCGGGATCACTTGCCCGGATTCGGTGTAGTCGCCGAAGCCGGTGCTGTCGGGCATGCGGATGAACTCGTACTTCACGGTATCGCCGATCGGCTCCAGCGGCTCCGGCACCAGGGCGCGCAGCACGGCGGGATCGGTACGATAGGTGATGATAACGAATTCGCGATTGTAGAATTTGTAGGGACCCGGCGGGTAGGCGGGGTTATTGAGCGGCATCGCAAAGGCCCGACTGCGAACGTCATCCGGCGTCATGGTCATCCCCTGCTGACATGGTGGCGCACTAAGCCCGAAGGCCTGCCGCGGTGCAACATGGCCCGCCGCGCAATTGTCTTGCCCCGGCCAGAGCTGCGGGATATAGGAATACTATCAAGGCCCCTTGGATGCCTCCTCCTCAGCCCGTTGTCGGCGCCGGCGGGCAATGATGTCCATCGCCTCCAATAGCACCTCAGAGGTCACGCCCTCCGGCCGGAAGACCTCGGCAACCGCGCGGGGGTCGTCCGAAATCACCGGGATCAGCAGCAGGCGGCCGCGCTCCACGCGGGCTTCCATGTGCCTGGCCGTGCCGAGTTTCGGCCGCAGCGCCGTGGGGATCGTGACCTGCCATTGGGGGGAGACGCGGATGCGCATGCTCAACTCCTCCGGGGCGCCGGGGGGGGATGTCCGGGCCGCTGGCAGCTTAGCCTCAACCCCTCAAGAGTTCAAGAAAAAATTCCTTTTCTGGCCCAAAGCAAGGGTTGCATCGGCCAAGCCCCCTTTTCTCAGGCAACTTTAGGACTTGAGATCAGGTCGCCTGGCCCAACCGCCCGGCGAGATCCTGGATGAACTGCCAGGCGACGCGCCCAGACCGGCCGCCGCGTGTCACCGACCATTCCTTCGCCTCGGCCAGCAGCGCCTCGGCCGGCAGGTTGAGGCCGAGCGCCTGCGCATAGCCCTCGACCATGGCGAAATAGGTGGGTTGGTCGCAATTGTGGAAGCCGAGCCAGAGGCCGAAGCGGTCGGACAGCGAGACCTTCTCCTCCACCGCTTCCTGGCCGTGGATCGCCGTCGCACGCTCGTTCTCGATCATGTCGCGCGACATCAGGTGGCGGCGGTTGGAGGTGGCGTAGAACAGCACATTGGCCGGCCGGCCCTCAATCCCGCCATCCAGCACGCTTTTCAGCGCCTTGTAGTCGGCATCCTCGCGCTCAAAGGACAGGTCGTCGCAGAACACCAGGGTCCGGCGGGGGGAGGCGCGGAGCACGTTCAGCAGCTCCGGCAGGGTGCGGATATCCTCCCGCTGGATTTCGATCAGCGCCAGGCTGCCGGGGACCGCGAGGTTGGCCGCGGCGTGCGCCGCCTTGACCAGGCTCGACTTGCCCATGCCGCGGGCGCCCCAGAGCATGACATTATTGGCCGGCAAGCCGCGGGAGAAGCGCAGCGTGTTCTCCAGCAGGATGTCTTTCTGCCGCTCAATCCCTTGCAGCAGGCTGATCTCAACCCGTGCGACAACCGGCACCGGGGCGAGGCGCGGCACCGGCGCGGGGTGCCAGACGAAGGCATCGGCGCCGTCCAGGCTGGGCGGGGCGGGCGGCGGGGGCGCCAGCCGTTCAAGGGCCGCGACCAGGCGTTGCAGCAGAGCGGGTTCAATCGAGAGGGACAAAGTGGCACCGGACTTGACGGGAAGGGGGCGGAAGCTAGGTTCCGGCCGCCCCCAGGGCAAGCCTTCTTCCCAACGATGCCAAGGAAACCGCCGGGATGCTGATTTCGTCCGCCTATGCGCAGACTGCCGGGGATGCCGGTGGCATGGCCATTCTCATGCAGCTGGCGCCGCTGCTGCTAATTTTCGGTGTCTTCTACTTCCTGCTGATCCGGCCGCAGCAGCAGAAGCAGAAGGTGCACAAGGAGATGCTGTCCAAGCTGAAGCGCGGCGACCGCGTGATCACCGCCGGCGGTATCCTTGGCCGCGTCACCGAAGTGAAGGACGGCGCCGATGAGGTGGAGGTGGAGGTCGCCGCCAATACCCGCATCCGGGTGCTGCGCGGCAGCATCGGCGAGGTGCTGAAGCCGATCGGTGCCAACGACGACAAGGGCTGATGCCGGCCCGCCGGGCGCTGCTGCTGGCCGCGCTTGGCGCTGGGGCGGCGCGGGCCGAGGAGCCACCCCTTATCGGGCTGGTCGGCGCCGATATGGTGGCGCTGGCCGCGCATCCGGCGGTGCGGCTGCTGATCCGCAACGCCGCGCGCGGCTTCCAGCAACATGTCTATGAAGGGCTACGCCTGCCCGGCCCGCCGATTACCGAGCACGACAACTGGCTGATCGGCTGGGGCCGGCAGGGGCAGCGCGGCCTGTTCATGGCTTTTCAGATGCGCGAGGAGCAGCTGGTGCTGTTCCTATTGGTCGATGGCCGGCCGACCTATCTCTCCCCGCGCAGCAGCCATTGGCCGCCGGCGCTGGCCGAGCCCTTCGCCGCCTTCCGTGCGGCGGGGTAGCGCCTGCGCGCCGGCTATGGCCCACTGCCCCTTCTGAGCGGAGTTAGATCGCATGGCCCTGACCGCGGCGCGGCTCGATCGCATTGTCGCCTCCCCGACCGTCGCCATGCGCATGGCCGCAAACCGGCTGCGGGCCGAGGGGCGGGACGTGCTGAACGTTGCCTCCGGCGAGCCGGATTTCCCGACCCCACCGCATATCCGCGACGCCGCCCACGCCGCAATCGAGGCCGGGGAGACGCGCTATACGGAAACCGGCGGCACGCTGGCGCTGCGGCAAGCGGTGGCCGCGAAGTTCCGCCGCGACCAGGGGCTCGACTACACGCCGGAGGAGATCATCGTCTCGACCGGCGGCAAGCAGGTGATCTTCAACGCCCTGCTGGCGACGCTGGATGACGGCGATGAGGTCATCATCCCCACGCCCTGCTGGGTCAGCTATCCGGACATGGTCAAGCTGGCCGGCGGCACGCCGGTGCTGCCGGCCTGCGGCGGCAATGCCGGCTTCCTGCTCTCGCCCGAGCACCTGGAGGCGGCGATCACGCCGCGCACCCGTTGGCTGATCCTGAACAACCCGAGCAACCCGACCGGCGCGGCCTATGACGCCCCGGCGCTGCGCGCGCTGGCCGATGTGCTGGCGCGCCACCCCCAGGTCTGGGTGCTGACCGACGATATCTACGAAAAGCTGATCTATGACGGCTTCCCGCTGGCCAGCATGGCCCAGGCGGCGCCGGAGTTGCGGGCGCGCACCGTGACCATGAATGGCTGTTCCAAAAGCTACGCCATGACCGGCTGGCGGATCGGCTTCGCCGGCGCGCCGCGGCCGATGATCCAGGCGATGGAAAAGCTGCAAAGCCAGAGCACGAGCAACCCCAGCAGCATCGGCCAGGCCGCCGCCCGGGCCGCGCTGGAGGGACCGCAGGACTGCGTGGAGGCGATGCGGCTGGCCTTCGCCGCGCGCCGCGACTTCGTGGTGCCGATGCTGAACGCCGCGCCGGGGCTGCGTTGCACGACCCCGCGCGGCACTTTTTATGTCTTTCCCGACCTGCGCGGCTGCCTCGGCCGCGTTTCGGCGGGCGGGACGCGGATCGAGACCGATGGCGATTTCTGTGCCGCGCTGCTGGGCGAGGAAGGGGTAGCGACGGTGGCCGGCAGCGCCTTCCTGGCGCCCGGGCATTTCCGCCTGAGCTTCGCCGCCGCCGAAGATGCCTTGCGCGACGCCTGCGGCCGTATCCAGCGCTTCTGCGCCGGGCTGCGGTAGGAGTTTCTTGAGCAGGGTGCGTGGGCGAAGGCGAACGCAACACGCTCTAGTACCCGAGCGAGCCCGCCGCGCCCTCGTTGTTGTTGTTGAATTCGGCGACGGCCGAAGGGTCGGGCGTGCGGGCCCGCTGGCGTTCATCGGCGATATCCGCGCGATACTCGGCGGCGTGGTAGCGGTCATAGGCCGCCTGGTCGCCGGCATAGACGCAGCGACACACCTCCGGGTCGGCATAAAGCCAACGGCCCGGCTGGCCGGGGGCGGCGACAAAGCGTTGCGCCGGCAGGTTGGCGGGCGTGGCCTGGGCGGCGGGACGGAAGCCCGCGGCCAGCAGCCGCTGATCAGCCGCCGCCTGCACCTTCGGCGGATCGGCCTGCAGCGCAGGTGGCGGCGCCCCGCAGGCGGCAAGCAACAGGAGCAGGCTCCATCCGGCCCTGGCGATTCCGTGCATGGGCAAGCCTCCCTCGCCCCGGGGTGGATACACAAAGGGGGCGCCCGGCACTGCCGGACGCCCCCCTTGGCAGAACATCGGCGAAGGGCTCAGGCGCCCTGGCCGCTCTTCATGCCGCCGGACTTCAGCAGGCCCTCGACCACGTCCCAGTCGACCAGCTTGGTGAGGAAGTTGTCGAGATAGTTCGGGCGTACATTGCGGAAGTCGAGGTAGTAGGCGTGCTCCCACACATCGACGCCAAGAATCGGCTGGCCTTCGCCGGTCGACAGCGGATTGGCGCCGTTCGGGGTCTTGGTGACCTTCAGCTTGCCGTCATGGCCGATGATCAACCAGGCCCAGCCGGAGCCGAACTGGGTGATGCCGGCCTGCTTGAAGGCCTCCTTGAACGCGGCGAGGCCGCCGAGATCGCTGTCGATCTTCGCGGCCAGCGCGGCCGGCAGCTTGTCGCCACCGCCCTTCGGCGACATCACCTGCCAGAACAGGACGTGGTTCCAGTGCTGGCCGGCCTGGTTCAGCACCGGCAGGCCATCGGCGCCCGCCTTGCCGGCTTCGGCGACGATGGTCTCCAGCGACTTGCCGGCGAGGCCCTTGCTCTCGACCAGCCCGTTCAGCGCCGTGACATAGGCGTTGTGGTGCTTGCCGTGATGGAGTTCGAGCGTCTCCTGGCACATGCCCTGGCCGGCGAGGGCGGTCGTGCTGTAAGGCAGCGGGGGCAGGCTGAAGGCCATGGCGGTGTCTCCTCTATCGCTTGCGGATTGGCGGCGGGGCGGCGCGGCGGATGGGGCCACGGACCGAGCCGCAGGCGTAGGCGGGGCGGGGTGGCGCGTCAAGCAAGCCGGCGGCATACCGCGGCGATGGAGGAAAACCTCGCCGCTTTCGCCCGGACGCACGACCCGGATCGCTTCCTGTGCGCCCTGTTCGCCCCGCCGCCGCGCCGCGACGCGCTGTTCGCGCTGATCGCTTATAATCACGAGTTGGCCAGGGCGCGGGAGGCAGCCTCGACGCCGCTGCTGGCGCTGATCCGCCTGCAATGGTGGCGGGACGCCTTGGCGGAGGCCGCCCAGGGCGCGCCGCCGCGCCGGCACCAGGTTGCCGGGCCGCTGCATGCGGCGATCATCGCCGGCCGCCTCGACCCGGATGAACTGACGGCCATGGCCGATGCGCGAGAGGCGGAAGCGGCCGAGGACGGCATCCCGAGCCGCGCTGCCTTCGAGAGCTATCTGCGCGCCAGCGCGGGCGGCTTCGCGCTTACCGCCGGCCGGCTGCTTGGCGCCGCGCCAGCGCTGCTGCCCGCCCTGCAGGCGGCTGGCGCCGCCTATGGCGCAGCCGGGGTGCTGCGGAGCACCGCGCTGCTCGCTGCGGCAGGGCGTTGCCTGTTGCCGGCGGACGCGCTGGCCGCAGCGGGCCTCGATCCAGCGGCGGCGATCGCCCAGCCGGATGCGCCCGCGCTCCGGCCCGTGGTGGCGCAATTGGCCGCGGAGGCCTTGCAGCGGGCTGAGACGGCCGGGCGCGCGCTACGCGGCGGGCTCGGCGGGGCGGTTGCGGCCGGGCTGCCTTTGGTGCTGGCACGGCGCGATCTGGCGCGGCTGGCGCGCGGCGCGCCGTTGCCGGCGCGGCGCGGCCTGGGGGATCGGCTGGCGGTCAGCCTCGCCGGCTTGCGCGGCCGGCTGTGAGGTCCGTTGCCGCCGCTGCGAAGGGCGATGGCCCGCGGGGCGCGGAGATGTCTTCCGGGCGGCGTAAGCAGGCGGCCGTGAGATTGCCATGAAGATGCGATAACGCTGATGCACGGCAATCGACGTCCGAGGATGCTACCGATGCGCACCGGTGCTTTACTTGCGCTTCTGCTCACTGGGCTTGCCAGCGGCTGCGCGGCCTATTCGCCGGGCCCCGTCTATGGCGGGTATGCCGGCCCGGCTTACGGACCTGCCTATGGGGCTGGCTACGGGTATGGCTACGGGTATGGCGCGCCGCCGGTGGTGGGCGGGGTGATTGTCGGCGGCTACCGGCCCTGGGCGGCGCCACCGCCCGTCTACCGCCCCCCGGTCGCGGCCTGGGGCCGGCCTCCTGGCTATTGGGGCGCCCGGCCGCTGCCGCCGGGAGGGGGATGGGCCGGCCGCCCCGGGGTCCCCGGGGGGTGGGCCGGCCGACCGGCGGTGCCGGGTGGCTGGGCGGGCCGCCCCATGGGGCCGCCGCCCAGGTAAAGCCCTCGGCGCGAAGCTTTGGCTCGTGCCGAGCGCCCGAACGGGCGCCGCGGCCAGTGCCGCACAGCCCAGGAAACCGCCGGTTTCCGCCCGGCGCTTGCCGCGCCCAAAAAATTGCGGCCCGCGATCAAACCTTTTGGCCGCCGGCAGACGTGCCGATCAGGCCCGCTTGCGGCCGCGGGCCGGGGCGCTCGGGCGCGGCGCTGGCGCCGCGAGCAGCGGGGCGAGGAAGCGGCCGGTATGGCTCTCCGGACTCGCGGCGATCTGTTCGGGCGTCCCTTCAGCAACGATGCGCCCGCCGCCATCGCCGCCCTCGGGCCCGAGGTCGAGAATCCAATCCGCGGTCTTGATGACTTCGAGGTTATGCTCGATCACCACCACGGTATTTCCCGTCCCAACCAACGCGTGCAGCACTTCGAGGAGCTTGCGCACATCCTCGAAATGCAGGCCGGTGGTCGGCTCGTCGAGGATGTAGAGCGTGCGTCCCGTGGCGCGGCGGGCGAGCTCCTTGGCCAGCTTGATGCGCTGTGCCTCGCCGCCCGAGAGCGTGGTCGCCTGCTGGCCAAGATGGATGTAGCCAAGCCCGACTTCCTGCAGCACCTTCAGCTTGTCATGGATCGCCGGCACGGCGGCGAAGAAGGGCGCGGCCTCATCTACCGTCATCGCCAGAACATCGGCGATCGACTTGCTGCGGAACTTCACCTCCAGCGTTTCGCGGTTGTAGCGCTGGCCCTTGCAGGCGTCGCAGGTGACGTAGACATCGGGCAGGAAGTGCATCTCGATCTTCAGCACGCCATCGCCCTGGCAGGCCTCGCAGCGGCCACCCTTGACGTTGAAGCTGAAGCGGCCGGGCTTGTAGCCGCGCGCGCGGCTGTCCGGCAGTTCCGCGAACCAGTCGCGGATCGGCGCGAAAAGCCCGGTATAGGTCGCCGGGTTGGAGCGCGGCGTGCGGCCGATCGGCGACTGGTCGATGTCGATGATCTTGTCGAGTTGGTCGAGCCCTTCGATCCGTTCATGCGGCGCGGGCACGGTGCCGGCGCCCATCAGCCGCCGCGCCGCCGCCTTGAAGAGCGTCTCGATCACCAGAGTCGATTTGCCGCCGCCAGAGACCCCGGTGACGCAGGTAAAGGAGCCCAGCGGGATGCCCGCGGTGACGGTCTTGAGATTGTTGCCGGTTGCCCCGATCACCCGCACCTGCCGCTTGCGGTCGAGCTTGCGGCGGGTGGTCGGCACCTCAATGCGGCGGCGCCCGGCGAGATAATCGCCGGTCAGGCTTTCAGGATTGGCCGCGACCTCAGCCGGCGTGCCCTGCGCCACCACGCGGCCTCCCTCCGCCCCGGCGCGCGGGCCGATATCGACGAGATAGTCGGCGGCGCGGATCGCGTCCTCGTCATGCTCGACCACAAGGACGGTATTGCCGAGATCGCGCAGCCGCCGCAGCGTCGCCAGCAGCCTCTCATTGTCGCGCTGATGCAGGCCAATCGAGGGCTCGTCCAGCACATAGAGCACGCCGGTCAGCCCGCTGCCGATCTGCGAGGCGAGGCGGATGCGCTGGCTCTCGCCGCCGGACAGCGTGGCCGAGGCGCGGCCGAGCGAGAGGTAGTCGAGCCCGACATCGACCAGGAATTGCAGACGGTCCTCAATCTCGCGCAGGATCCGTCGGGCGATCTCCTGCCGCTGTGGGGTGAGCGAGACCATCACCCCCCCGAACCAGTCGCGGGCGTGGCGGATCGAGAGGTTCGAGGCGTCCCCGATATGGCAGCCGGCGACCTTGACGCTCAGCGCCTCCGGCTTCAGCCGGAAGCCCTGGCAGGCGGCGCAGGGCTTCTCCGCCTGATAGCGCGCAAGATCCTCGCGCACCCAGGGGTTGTCGGTTTCCCGATAGCGTCGTTCAAGATTGGCGACGATACCCTCGAAGGGCTTCGTCACCTCATAGGCACGCAGCCCATCCTTGTAGCGCAGCGTCACGGGCTCGGTGCCGGTCCCGTGCAACAGGCAGCGCCGGACCTCCGGCGAAAGATCCTGCCAGGGGGTCGTGGTCCGGACCTTGAAGTGCCGCGCCAGGCTTTCGAGCGTTTGGTCGTAATAGGGCGATTGCGCGCCGGCCCAGGGTGCGACGGCGCCCTCGGCGAGGCTGCGGGCATCGTCGGGGACAACCAAATCTGGGTCGAAGAAGCTCTCGGTGCCAAGCCCGTCGCAAGCCGGGCAGGCGCCCTGCGGTGAGTTGAAGGAGAAGAGGCGCGGCTCGATCTCCTCGATGGTGAAGCCGGAAACCGGGCAGGCGAATTTGGCACTGAACACCGTCCGCTCACCGGTATCGGCGTGTTCGGCATAGGCGATGCCCTCAGCCAGGCCGAGCGCCGTCTCGAAGCTATCGGCCAATCGGGGGGCGATGCCGTCGCGCACCACGATGCGGTCGACCACGATTTCGATGTCGTGCTTCAGCTTCTTGTTCAGTGCAGGCACCTCGCCGATCGGCAGCAGCTTGCCGTTGACCTTGGCGCGCTCGAAGCCGCGGCGCTG
>CAITYE010000452.1 GCA_903896535.1 uncultured Paracraurococcus sp. | reverse complement strand
CGGCCGTGTTTGGCCAATACCCTGATCTCCAATGCCGTCTCTCCCCCAACCATCCCAGGCCCCGTCACAACGACAGGGGCTTCTCTGGCATGGGTCAGGTTTCAACCGGCGGATGGGTCAGTTTTGCAGCGGCGGCTACATTTCAATGCTGAGCAGTGCGAAGGCCTGCCCGCTCACTACACCGCCAAGGCCGAGCCCCCTGCCCTCACCCCGTTGCAGCGGATTGAGGCCGCCGATCGGTTCTTCGCAGCCACCGGCGCCACGATCCGGCACGGCGGGACCAAAGCCTATTACGCCGAAGGCCCCGATTACGTGCAGATGCCGCCCTTCGAGACTTTCCGGGATGCCGAGAGCTACGCCGCCACCCTCGCCCATGAGCTGACCCACTGGACCAAGCACGAGAAGCGCCTGGCCCGTGACATGGGCCGGGCGAAATGGGGCGATGAAGGCTATGCGCGGAAAGAGATGGTCGCCGAGCTCGGCGGCGCTTTCCGTTGCGCTGATCTCGGCATCTGGCCTGCTGCCGGTTTGGTGGACACCGACACGATGCGGCCGCCCTCGCGCTGGCGGAGGTAGGTGGCATCGAGCCAGAGATAGGGCCAGTCGCCGGAGAGCGGCCGATCGAGGAAGGCCGAGACCCGATCGTCGATGTCCTTGCAGAGCTTCGAGACGGTGGATTTCGAGATGCCGGACAAGCCCATGGCCTGCACCAGCTCGTCGACCCGCCGGGTCGAGACGCCGCCGATCCAGGCCTCTTGGATGACCGCCACCAGGGCCTTCTCCGAGGTCTTCCTGGGCTCCAGAAAGGGCGGGAAATAACTGCCTTGCCGCAGCTTCGGGATCCGCAGTTGCAGCGACCCCAGCCGGGTATCCAGCGTGCGGTCGCGGAAGCCGTTGCGGTAGTTCAGCCGCTCGCCGGTGCGCTCGTGCCGCCCGGCACCGATCAGGCCCTCCACATCGGCCTCCATCAGCATCTGCAGCACCGTCTCGGCGACGCTCCGCAGGAAGTCTCCATCGCCAGCTTTCGCTAGCAGGTCAGCCAGGGGCAATCTCTCTTCGGTCATCGGGTCCTCGGCCGGTCAGGGGTGGGAGCGTCGCAACTCCACCCTAGCCGCCAGATCCGATGGCCACCTCAAATCTACATCCCGACCGATGCCAGAATTTCCACCACCAGCGCGGACGCTACCCCGCCTGCCCCTGGCCGGGTTTTACGCCGCCCGCAGCAGCATTACGCCGCCGCTCCAGTGGCCGACTTTCTCTCCGCCGTGCGCAGGGGGGGCAGCGGAACTGCGAACCGTTGATCGCGCAGCCAGGGGAAGGGCCGGCCAGCCAACCCCAATGGATCCGCCGTGAAATTCCGCGTCGAAGCCTACATCTTGAAGCCACCGAATGAACCGATCAGAAGACTGCACCGACTGGTCGCCTCGAAAGGATTCGCTGGATGTCGAAGAAGTTCATCGCGGACGTAATCAAGCAGTCCACCGATATCTCGGGCATCGCCGCGACGCGCGCGGCCGGTGATTTCCTCGATGCGCTGGTGGCGAAAATCAAGACCGATGGTCGCTTGAGCATTCCGGGCTTCGGTACCTTCCGGGTCGTGGAGACCAAAGCGCGGAAGGGTCTGAATCCCAGGACCGGAGAGGCCCTGAAGATCAAGGCCGGCAAGAGCGTCCGCTTCAAGGCGAGCCCGACGCTGAAGAATGCGATGAAGGGGCGCCGCGCGGGTTCCTGATCACTGAGCCCTCAGGCGACTTTGCCCCGGCTATCGGGGTGAAGCCGCGGTGCAGGGGCGGGACGCTTATTCCGGCATCACCCCGCCAGCGCCTCCACCTGCTGCGGAACCGTCTGGACGGCCGCGTCCTGGAGGTCGGGCGGGTATCCGTATTTTCGTACGATGCGCTTCACCATCCACACCGCATTGGGTCCAGTCGAACGAGAGCTAGCCAGCTGTTCAGCGACACAGAGAGGGACGCTAAGCCACCATCAATCACCCGCCAGCCGACGGACTGCCGCCTCCCCGCAGCCTTTCCCATAGCGCCCCCGGTCCCAGCAGCGCCGCAAGCAGCCCAGCCTGGATCGTGTCCGAGTTCAACGCCTGCCGGCTCATGCTGCCATGCGCCTCCATCGTGGCGATGATCGCGTTGATCAGCTCTTCCCGCAGGCTCGGCGAATTATCGAACTGCGCCTTGGTATTGGCCTCCGCCTGCGCCCTGAGGACCTCGCTCTCCATGAGCTTCGACTGCACGCTCTCGGCATAGGTCACCAGATCGCCATCGGTCAGTTCACCCTCGAACATATCGTTCAAGGCCTGGATGATCGCGAGCAGTCGTTCCTTGTGCTTCTCCTGCACCTGGCCCGATCCCACCTCAGCGACAGGCGCCAGCCCTTCGCCCGGCTCTCCATCAGAGAGATTGAGCTGCTGTTGGCCGAGGTCGCGCATACGGTGGTGGGTCAGCCGCAATGCCGAAAGGTCCAGCCCCTCCCGCTCTCGCCCGAAGTCGAGGAGCGGCAGCAGCAGGCGCGCGAAAAGGTAGAGCTTCTCGAATTCCGTGTTCCCGAAATCGAACATCTGGCTCAGGAATCCATAGACCCGGGCGTAGCTGCCGAGGTCGCCCTTGAACAACAGCAGGGCGTCCATTTCATCCTTGGCCGCCCGTCGTGCCTTCGAACCGTCGGCCCCGGCCTGGAATGCGCTCCGCGCTTCCCGAAACCGCGTCAGCAGGCGACCACTCACCGGGCCCAGCGCGGCATCCAGGTCGGCGGTTGTCGACTTTGGGTCCAGCGCCACACGCGCCACCCGATCGACCTCAAAGCGGTCGTAGAGCCCAAGCCCATCCAGCTTGTTGCGGAGGTCCAGCACCACATTGGGATCGCTGACATCGGCCAGTTCAGCCGTGGCGTGGTACTGCCGGAATGCGGCCAGGATCTCCTCGGGCTCGTTCACGAAATCCACGACATAGGTCGTGTCCTTGCCCGGATGCGCCCGGTTCAACCGCGACAGGGTCTGCACCGCCTGAATGCCGCCAAGGCGCCGATCGACGTACATCGCGCAGAGCAGGGGCTGGTCGAAGCCCGTCTGGAACTTATTGGCCACCACGAGCAAGCTGAATTCGGGGGTGGCGAAGGCTTCGCGCAGATCACGCCCGCGCAGGCCGGGGTTCATGTTCGCTTCGGTGAAGGCGTCCGGCCCCGTCTCGGGGTCGTTCACCTCGCCTGAGAAGGCCACCAGCACGCCGATGCGGTACTTCCGCTGCGCGATATAGGCCCGCATGGCCAGCAGCCAGCGCACCGCCTCCTGGCGGCTGGACGTCACCACCATGGCCTTGGCCTTACCGCTCAGCAGATGGGCGACGTTCTGGCGGAAATGCTCAACGACGATCTGCACGCGCGCGGCGATGTTGTGCGGGTGCAGCCGCACCCAGCCCATGATGCCCTTGCGGGCCGCGCTGGCGTCCACCTCCGCCTCATCGATCTCCTGGCCGGCTTGGGTCAGGCGGAAGGCCATCTTGTAGGAGGTGTAGTTCAGCAGAACGTCGAGAATGAAGCGCTCCTCGATCGCCTGGCGCATGGAATAGACATGGAACGCCGCCGGCAGGTTGTCCTTCGCGGCGGGGCGGCTGGGATCGGGCCGCCGCCCGAACAGCTCCAGCGTCTTGGCCTTCGGCGTCGCGGTGAAGGCGACGTAGCTGATGCCGGTCTCCCGCGCCGCGCGCCCCCGCATCTCCGCCGCCAGCAGGTCCTCGACGTCGTATTCGCCGCCATCCTCCAGCGCCGCCGCTTCCTCGGCCGAGAGCGTCTGCTTGAGCTTCGCGGCGGCCTGCCCGCTCTGGGAGGAGTGCGCCTCATCCGCGATCACCGCGAAGCGCTTTCCCTGGGTCGCCGTCAGCCGCCGGCACTGTTCCAGGGCAAAGGGGAAGGTCTGGATCGTGCACACAACGATCTTCTTGCCGGCACCCAGGGCGGCGGCCAGCTCCTGGCTCTTGCTCGCACCATCACCGGTGATGGTCGCCACCACGCCCTGCGTCCGCTCAAAGCCCTCCACCGCCTCGCGCAGCTGCTTGTCCAGCACGGTGCGGTCGGAGACGACAAGCACGCTATCAAACAGCTTCTGGTCCGCCGCATCGTGCAGATCGGCCAGGAAATGCGCCGTCCAGGCGATGGAGTTCGTCTTGCCCGACCCGGCGGAGTGCTGGATCAGGTAGCGCCCGCCCGGTCCCTCCTGCCGGACCGCCGCCACCAGCTTCCGCGTGGCGTCGAGCTGGTGGAAGCGGGGGAAGATCCAGTCGGCCAGGCGCTTCTTGGCATCCTTCACCGGCACCAGGTAGCGGCCGAGGATCTCCAGCCAGCTCTCCCGCGCCCAGACCTCCTCCCACAGATAGGCGGTGGCGGTGCCGGCGGGATTCGGCGCATTGCCGGCGCCCCCCTGGTTCCCCCGGTTGAAGGGCAGGAAGCGGCTGTCGGCCCCGGCGAGGCGGGTGCACATCCGCACCTCTGAGTTCGACACCGCGAAATGCACCAGCGCCCCGCCGGGGAAGGCCAGGATGGGTTCCGGCGTGTTGCGCCCCGGCAGGCGTGGCGGACGGTCCTGTTCGTACTGTGCGACTGCATCCTCGACACGCTGGGTGTAGTCCGACTTCAACTCGGCGGTCGCCACCGGGATGCCGTTCAGGAACAGGACAAGGTCGAGGCAGCCCTCATGCGCTGGCGAGTACCTGACCTGCCGGACCACGCGCAGGCGGTTTGCCGCATGCCGAGCGGCGAGCGCCGCATTCATGCCGAGGGCGGGGCGGAACTGGCAGAGCGCGATGGGCTGGCGCAGCCCGACCATGTCCAGGCCCTGGCGCAGCACCTCCAAGGTCCCCTGGCGGTCGAGCGCGGCGCGCAGCCGGTCGCACAGGGCGGTCACCGCGGCGGCGCCATGCGTTTTCGACAGCGCCTCCCAAGCCTCCGGCTGGGTCTCCTGCACCCAGGTAAGGAGGTCTTCCGGGAACAGGCCGCGGGCACGGTCGTGGCGGGCGGCGGCGTCGGGATCGTAGAGCCAGCCGCCAGCGGCAAGCCGCGCGCAGATCATGTCCTCGAAGGGGCGCTCGTTGTGCAGGGCCATTACCCGATACCCTCCGGTCCGGGTGCCAGAAGCGGCAGAGCCAAACGGTCGATGGAGAGGCGACCGTCCCAGATCCCGATCTCGACCTG
>CAITYE010000451.1 GCA_903896535.1 uncultured Paracraurococcus sp. | reverse complement strand
GTCATCGATGCCGGCTTCACCGCGGCGGTCGCCAAGCGCCGCCGCCGCGAATGGTTGCGCTGTCCGGCGGAAAGCCTCTCGCTCATCGGGCTAGACCCGAACACGGTCAAGCATGTGATTCTGACGCATCTGCACTATGACCATGTCGGCAGCTTCGACCTGTTCCCGGTGGCCGAGTTCCACCTGCAGGAAAGCGAGATGCATTACGCCTGCGGCCGCTACATGCGCTTCCCGAAACTCAGCCATTCCTTCGAGCCGGACGATATCGCCGGCATCGTGAAGCTGAACTTCGGCCGGCGCGTGCGCATGCTGAACGGCGATGCCGATATCCTGCCGGGTATCCGCACGCATCTGGTGCGCGGCCATTCCCAAGGCCTGCAATGCGTGACGGTGGAGACCGCCCGCGGCACCGTGGTCCTCGCCTCTGACGTCACCCATTTCTACGAAAACATGGAAAGCGGTCGGCCCTTCACCACCGCCTTCCATATCGGCGAGATGCTGGAGGGGTTTGAGACGCTGAAGCGCCTTGCCCCAAGCCCGCAGCACATCGTCCCCGGTCACGATCCCGAAGTGATGCGCCGCTACCCGGCGGTCCCCGGCCTTGAAGGCATCGTTGCCCGCCTTGATCTGGCACCGAACGCTTGACAGGCAGCGCCCCGCCTAGTCCCTTCGTGGGCGCCGATCGACCACGCTTGGCGCGCCGGGCGCTGCTCGCGCTCGGCCTCGGCGCCGCCGGGCCGGCCGGCGCAGAGGCGCCGGAGCGGACTGCCCGCATCGTTCTCGGCTTCCCCCCTGGCGGTGTGCCGGAACTCATTGCCCGGCAAATCGCCGCTGGGCTGCGCGAACGCTACGCGAGCACGGTCGAGATTGAGAACCGTCCCGGCGCCGGCGGGCGGCTTGCAATTGAGGCAGCGCAGGGGGCGGCGCCGGACGGGCTGACCATGCTGCTCTCGCCATCCAGCGTCCTCACCTTGCCAGGCCCGCTGCCGCCCGGCCAGATCACCGCCGTCGTCGGTCTCGCTGCGCAGGGCCTCGTCCTCGCCCTCGGGCCGGAACATCCCAGCCGAACGCTGGCTGAATTCGTCGACTGGGTCCGCGATCGACAGGGGCCGGTGCGCTTCGGCGTGCCTGGCCTCGGCAGCCTCCCGCGCATGGCGGGGAGCAGCATCGCCCTCGGCCTTGGCGTGCAGCTGCAGGCCGAACCCTTCCGCGGGGTTGCCGCGACCCTTGCCGCGCTGCGCGGCGGTCAGGTCAGCGTGGCCGTCCTGCCGCCCACCGGCCTCGCGCCGTTGCACCGGGCGGGTCAGCTGCGCCTGCTGGCCAATACCGGAACGACGCCGCTGCCGAGCCTGCCAGAAGTACCGAGCTTCGCCTCACTGGGCTGGCCGAACCTGGTTATCGAGGAGCGCTTCGACCTGTTCCTCCCGGCCGACACACCGGTCGCTATCGCCGGCGGGCTGGCGGTCGCCGCCGAACTCACGCTCATCACGCCCGAATATACCGAAGCGCTGGCCCGCGCCGATTGCACGCCTGCCCCGGCCAACGGCGATCAGGTGGGAGAGCGGCTGCGCGAGGAGCGCGCCCGTTGGGAAAAACTGGTCCAGGAACAAGGGCTGTCAGTCGAGGATTGACGGGGCGGCGCTGCCGCCGCCCCGCCCGGATTAACCCACCATCGCCGGCCGCTTCGCCCGCCAGCTATGCGCCGCCTCATAGGCATGCGCCGCGCTGAACAGCGCCGGCTCCTCGAAGGGCTTGGCGATCATCTGCATGGCGACCGGCAAGCCGCCCTCACCGAACCCGGTGCAGACCGTGATCGCCGGCCAGCCGGTGACATTGAAGGGCATGGTGTAGTTCGGCTTGTCGAGGAACAACCATGGCGGCACTGCGTCGATCAGCGGCGCCTCGCCAGTGGCCGAGGCGGTGAACAGGATGTCGACGCCTGCCGTCGCCGCATGGGTCGCGGCGATCAGCGCGCGACGCTTACGCTGCGCCTGCAGGATATCGGCCGCGGTCAGCAGCGCGCCGAGCACCAGGCGGTTGCGCAGCAATTCGCCATAGAGCGAGGGGTCGCGCCGCATCCAATGCTCATGCACCGCATAGGCCTCGGCCAGCAGGATCACCCAGCCGCAGGCGGCGTAATCGGCCATCGGCGGCAGCTTCACCTCGGTGACCTCGGCGCCCTCCTTGCGGAAGAAGTCCATCGCGGCGAGCAAGCCGGCCTTGGTGGCGGCGGAGACCGGCAGGTCACGATCGTGCCAGTCGGCGACCAGGCCGATGCGGAGCCCCTTCACGCCCTTGCCAATTTGGCTACGGAAATCCGGCACCGGGCGATTGGCACTGGCCGGGTCAGCCGGATCATGGCCCGCCATGGCCTGCAACAGGATCGCGCAGTCCTCGACCGTCCAGGCCATCGGCCCGGTGTGATCGAGCGATTGCGCCAGCGGTAGCACGCCGGCCCGCGAACAACGGCCATAGGTCGGCTTGATGCCGGTGATGCCGCACAGCGCCGCCGGCCCGCGGATGGAGCCGCCGGTATCGGAACCAGTGCCGCCCAGGATCATGCCCGCCGCCACCGCCGCGCCGGTGCCGGAGGAGGAGCCGGCCGGGAAGTGCTTCGGGTTCCAAGGATTGCGGGCCGGCGGCCAGGGCAGGTCGAAGCTCGGCCCGCCGAAAGCGAATTCATGAGTCGCCAGCTTGCCGAGCATGACGATGCCGGCTTCGGCCAGCTTGCGGACCGTGGTCGCGTCCTCGGTCGGGATATGGCCCTGCAGCACCTTGGAATGAGCGGTGGTCGCCATGCCCTTGGTGCCATAGATGTCCTTGTGCGCGAAGGGGATGCCATCCAGCGGTCCGCGCGGGCCGGCGGCCATGATGCGGGCCTCTGCCGCCTTCGCCTGGGCGCGGGCGCCTTCGGCATCGAGCAGGATGAAGGCATTGAGCTGCGGCTCGCACTTGGCCGTCCGGGCCAAGCAGGCTTCGGTAAGTTCGACCGGAGAGAGCCGCTTGGCGGCGATGGCGGCGGCGGCTTCAGTGATGGATGGGATCATCGGCCAGGCTCCGTGCTGAAGGTAGTGCTGGGCTCATCGGCCGGCACGGGGGCCGGGGTACGAATGCTGCGCTGCCAGGCTTCGATGCCGCCATAGACGGCATGGATGGCCGCAATCTGGGCAGCGCTGAGCGGAATGCCGGTGCGCGCGACCAGGGCGCGGAACTCGGTTTCGGTGATCTCGGGCGGCATGTGGGTCCTTCCTTATTAATGGGCTCTTTCTATCGGCGGCGGCGCCGGCAGTATGGACAAAGGCCGCGCCGCACGAAGCGCGCCGGTTGCGCCCCGTGCCGGGCCAAGGCTAGGCTTCGCAAGAACCGGGCCGCGAGTGCCCGTCTACACGGGGAGAGACGGGCCATGAAGCTCGGCACCGCCATCGCTGAAATTATGAAGCGTGAAGGCATCGAGATCCTCACCGGCTATCCGGTGAACCACCTGATCGAACATGCCGCGGCCGCCGATATCCGCCCGGTGATGGTCCGCCAGGAGAGGATCGGCCTGCATATGGCCGATGCAATCAGCCGCGTGACCTCCGGGCGCAAGATCGGCGCTTTCTGCATGCAGCACGGCCCGGGCGCCGAGAACGCCTACGGCGGCGTCGCCCAGGCCTATGGCGAAAGCGTGCCGATCCTGGTGATGCCGATGGGCTATCCCCGGCGGATCGCGCATATCGATCCGAATTTCAACTCGACCATCCAGATGCGCGGCATCACCAAGAGCGCCGAGCCGATCGTCCTGGCCGCCGAGGTGCCGAATATCCTCCGCCGCGCCTTCACCCAGCTCCGCAACGGCCGTGGTGGGCCGGTACTGGTCGAAATCCCGACCGATATGTGGAACGAGGAGGTGCCCGAGCCGCTCGACTACATCCCTGTCATGGCGACCCGCTATGGACCCGACCCGGCCGAGGTGAAGCGCGCCGCAGGGCTGTTGGCGGGGGCTAAGCGGCCGGTGATCTACGCCGGCACCGGCGTGCATTGGGCGCGCGCCTGGCCACAGCTACAAGCCTTGGCCGAGCTGCTGGCGGCGCCGGTGACCACCAGCCTCGGCGGCAAGTCAAGCTTCAACGAGGATCATCCCCTCAGCCTTGGCTCCGGCGGCCTCGCCATCCCGCAGCCGGTGCGACATTTCCTCGATCATGCCGACCTTATCCTCGGCATCGGGTGTTCGTTCACCGAGACCAATTTCGGCGTGAAAATGCCGTCGGGCAAGACGATCATTCACGCCACCCTGGACCCAGCCCACCTGAACAAGGACGTGCGCGCGGCGCTCGGGCTGCTCGGCGATGCCGGGCTGACGCTCGATGCCCTGCTCAGCGAGCTGGCTTCGCTGGTGCCGAGCCCGCGCGACCCGCACAAAGTGGTTGCCGAAATCGCGGCGCAGCGCGAGCCCTGGCTGGCGAAGTGGCTGCCGAAGCTCACCTCCAACGACGCGCCGCTGAACCCTTATCGCGTGCTCTGGGACCTGCAGCACACGGTCGACCGGGATAACACCATCATCACCCATGACGCGGGCAGCCCGCGCGACCAGCTTTCCCCCTTCTGGAAGGCGACGACGCCGCTCTCCTATCTGGGCTGGGGCAAGACGACGCAGCTTGGCTATGGGCTTGGCCTGGCCATGGGGGCGAAGCTGGCAGCGCCCGAGAAGCTTTGCATGAATGTCTGGGGCGATGCGGCAATCGGCTTCACCGGCATGGATTTCGAAACGGCGGTGCGCGAGCGCATCCCCATCATGTCCATCCTGCTGAACAATTTCTCGATGGCCATCGAGCTGAAGGTGATGCCGGTCTCGACCGAGAAGTACCGCAGCACCGATATATCCGGCGATTATGCTGCCATGGCGCGTGCCTTCGGCGGCTATGGCGAACGGGTAACCGAGCCTGCCGAGATTGTCCCCGCCATCAAGCGCGGCATCGAAAAGACCAAGGCTGGCATCCCCGTGCTGCTTGAATTTATCACATCGAAGGAAACAGAAGTCTCGCGCCTTTAGGCGGGGGCGCGACCATGGCGAGCGTCGTAATCCGCGATGTGCGGAAAGCCTTCGGGCCGGTAGAGGTGCTGCACGGCGTGTCGGTCGACATTGCCGATGGAGAGTTCGTGGTACTGGTCGGCCCATCCGGCTGCGGCAAGTCGACCCTGCTGCGGATGTTGGCGGGGCTTGAGAATATCAGCGGCGGCGATATTTCGATTGGCGGTCGGGTGGTGAACAATGTCCCACCAAAGGACCGGGACATCGCCATGGTGTTCCAGAACTACGCTCTCTATCCGCACATGACGGTGCGCCAGAACATGGCCTTCTCCATGAAGCTGGCCGGCGCCCCGGCGGCGGCGATGGAAGCAGAGGTCCAGCGCGCGGCGAAGATCCTCGGCCTCGACGCGCTGCTTGAGCGCTATCCGCGCCAGCTCTCGGGCGGCCAGCGCCAGCGCGTGGCCATGGGCCGGGCGATCGTCCGCAATCCGCAGGTGTTCCTGTTCGACGAGCCGCTGTCCAATCTCGATGCTAAGCTGCGCGTGCAGATGCGCGCCGAGATCAAGGACCTGCATCAACGACTGAAGGTCACAACGGTCTATGTCACCCACGACCAGATCGAAGCCATGACCATGGCCGACAAGATCGTCGTCATGAACGGCGGCAATGTCGAACAAGCCGGCCCACCCCTTGTGCTCTATGACCGTCCGGCCAATCTGTTCGTGGCGGGCTTCATCGGCAGCCCGGCGATGAACCTGCTGCGAGGCAGCCCGGGCCAAGGCGGCTTCATCGCCGAGGGCGGCGGGGTCCTGCCGTTGCCACCTGGCACGCCGGCGCAGGCGGGGGTCTATGGCATCCGTCCTGAACATATCCGCCTTGCCGGCCCGGAAGGGCTGGCGGCGACCGTCCAGATGATCGAGCCGACCGGGTCCGAGACGCAGGTGACAGTGCGCCTCGGCGAGACGCTGATCACCTGCGCCTTCCGCGAACGGATCACGGCGCAGCCCGGCGATACCATCCAGATCGAGCCCGACCTCGGGCTCGTGCATCTTTTCGACAGCGCCAGCGGCCAACGACTCGGCGCATGACCAAGGGGAGTGGAGAATGACCATCATCACCCGCCGCCATGCGTTGCACCTGGGCGCGGCACTGCCGATCCTCGGTGCCAGCGCTGCCCAGGCCCAATCCAAGGTCCAGGCGGCCAATGTCGCCGCGCCGAACCTGCCGATCGAAAGCGGGGCGCAACTGCGGATGCTGCGCCCGGTAAAGTTCGTGCAGCCGGACGAGGATATCTGGCGCGCCAATGCCGCCCGCTTCGCGCAGAAGACCGGCGTGCAGGTGCGGATCGACTTCGTCGGCTGGGAGGATATCAACCAGCAGACCGCGGTCACTGCCAATACCGGCGCCGGTCCAGACATCATTGTGGGCTTTTCGGACGCCCCGCATATCTACGGCGATAAGCTGATCGAAGTCAGCGACATCGCCGAATATCTCGGCAAGCGGTATGGCGGCTGGATGTTCCAGGGCGAGAAGCTCGGCAAGAAGTCCGGCACCGATAACTGGATCGGCCTACCGATCGGCGGCACCGCTGGCCCCCTGGTCTGGCGGAAATCCGCAGTGAATGCGGTGGGCCTCAGCGCCCCGCCGCAGGACCTTGCGGGCTTTCTCGATTGCTGCCGCAAGCTGAAGGCGGCCGGTAAGCCGCCAGGCTTCGCTCTGGGGAATGCGGTTGGCGACGGCAACGGCTTCGCGAATTGGCTGCTCTGGTCGCACGGCGCCACCCTCACCGACCCGGAGGGCAAGGTCTCGATCAACAGCCCAGCGACGGTTGAGGCGCTGAGCTACCTGAAGGAGCTCTATCCAACCTTCATACCCGGCACCCTGGCGTGGGGCGATATCAGCAATAACCGCGCCTATTCGGCGAACGAGCTCTTCCTTACCTCGAACGGCGTGTCCCTGTATTTCTCTCTCAAGAATGACCCCGCGACGCGGCCTGTCGCCGAGGATACCGAACACACGATCATGCCGCCTGGTAAAGCGCCCGGCTGGCCCAGCGCGCCACTGACGATGAACACCATGATCTTCAAGCACAGCCGCTACCCCAACGCGGCCAAGGCGCTGATGACCTTTATGATGGAACAGGAACAGTACGAGCCCTGGCTGGATGCCAATCTCGGCTACTGGGCACATCCGCTGCGGGCCTACAAAGACGCCGCCGTCTGGAGTTCCGATCCAAAGATCGCGATCTTCCGTGACAGCATGGATAACCGCTTCTGGAACGGCTACGCCGGCCCGATCACCGAAGCCTCCGGCCAGGCCAATGCGGAATACGTGACGGTGCAGATGTGCGCGGCCGTCGCCTCGGGCCAATCCAGCCCGCAAGATGCGGCGCGCGAGGCCGAGCGCCGCGCCCGTCGTATCTTCCGCCGCTAGTCGGGGCAGGGTCGCATATGTCCGCCAGCACGCATCCTCGCTGGGTCCGGGAAAAGCGCGACCCGTCCTGGCTTGCCCGGCTGCTCGATTGGAAGCCGCTGCTGGTCGTCGCTTGTCTGGCACCGGCAGTGGGGCTGCTGCTGGTCTTCCTGACCTACCCGCTCGGCCTCGGCATCTGGCTGGCCTTCACCGATACGACCATCGGGCGGGCCGGGGTCTGGGTGGGGCTCGAGAATTTTGAGTATCTGCTGGAAGACCGCCTGTGGTGGAACGCGGTTTTCTACTCGGTCTTCTATACCGGCGTTGCGACGCTGCTGAAATTCGGCCTGGGCCTGTGGCTTGCGCTGCTGCTGAACCACCACCTTCCCTTCAAGTCGATCCTGCGCGCCATCATCCTGCTGCCCTGGATCGTACCGACCGTGCTTTCGGCGATTGCCTTCTGGTGGATCTACGACCCCCAGTTCAGCATTATCTCCTATGTTTTCGTCGATATGCTCGGCTGGCGCACCACCAATATCGACTTCATCGGCAGCGCCTGGCCGGCCCGCTGGTCGCTGATCGCCGCCAATGTCTGGCGCGGCATTCCCTTCGTTGCGATCTCGCTCCTCGCTGGTCTGCAAACCATCTCGCCCTCTCTCTACGAAGCGGCGCTGTTGGACGGGTCCACGGGCTGGCAGCGCTTCCGCTACATCACCTTCCCGATGCTGCTGCCGATCTTAGCGATCGTAATGACCTTCAGCATCATTTTCACCTTCACCGATTTCCAGCTGGTCTACGCCATCACCCGGGGCGGGCCGGTGAACTCGACGCAGTTGCTGGCGACGCTGGCCTTCCAGCGCGGCATCCCCGGTGGGCAGTTGGGCGAAGGCGCGGCGATCGCCGTCTCGATGATCCCGTTCCTGGTCGCTGCCACGTTGTTCAGCTACTTCGCGCTCGCTCGGCGGAAATGGCAGCAGGGAGAAGGCAATGACTGACGCCGCCACCAACCCGGCCAACACCGCGACCGCAGCGCCCGAAATGCTGTCCTGGGACAGCCGGGGGAGGCGAATGGTGACGATTTATCTGCCGCTCGCCTGCTTCGTCTTCATCCTGTTGTTTCCGTTTTACTGGATGGGCGTCACCGCCTTCAAACCGAATGCCGAGCTGTATGATTTCAAAACCTACAACCCGTTCCTGATCGCCAAGCCAACCTTCGATCACATCCATCATCTGCTGTTCAACACCGCCTATCCGCGCTGGCTGGTGACAACGATGACGGTTGCGATCTGCTCAACCATCCTGTCGCTTTTCGCCAGCACGCTGGCGGCCTATGCCATACAACGGCTGCGCTTTCGGGGAAGCCAATATGTCGGGCTGGCAATCTACCTGGCCTACCTGGTGCCGCCCTCAATCCTTTTTATTCCGCTGGCCACCATGGTCTATCGGTTCGGCCTCTTCGACTCGCCGCTCGCGCTTATCCTCACCTACCCGACCTTTCTGATCCCGTTCTGCACCTGGCTGCTGATCGGCTACTTCAAGTCGATCCCTTACGAGCTTGAGGAATGCGCGTTGATCGACGGCGCCTCCCGCCTGCAGATCCTGACGCAGATCACCCTGCCGCTGGCCGTGCCAGGGCTGATTTCAGCCGGCATCTTCAGTTTCACGCTGTCGTGGAACGAGTTCATCTACGCCCTCGCTTTCATCCAGAGCAGCGAGAAGAAGACGGTCCCCGTCGCCATCCTAACGGAACTCGTCTCGGGCGATGTCTATCAATGGGGGGCACTGATGGCAGGCAGCTTGCTCGGTTCGCTGCCGGTCGCGATTTTTTATTCGTTCTTCGTGGACTACTACGTCTCCTCGCTCACGGGGGCGGTGAAGGAATAGGCCGCCCCCACAAAAGCTACCTTAAAACCAGCAATCAGAGCATCCGACTGCTGGTATCAACTGTTTCACCGCCTCAATCGCCGGGCACAAACCTCCGGCTTCCTGGGGCGCTCGGCCCGGGGGAACGCCCCTCGCCGTTGGAATCAAAGCTTGCGGCTGAGCGCGGCGACATAGCCGCGGTTGTGGGTCGGCGTCAGCCAGACCTCGTTCATGGTGATACCCACCGGCAGTTTCGCTACATATGCGATCAGGTCAGCGCAGTGCTCCGGCTGCAGCATGCGGGCCAGATCCTCGTTGCTCAGCGGGTTAGGCCGCTTCTTCAGGATTTCGGTATTCACCTCGCCCGGGCAGAAGGCGGTAGAGCGGATGCCGTTGACGCATTCTTCCATATTCAGCGAATGGCTCATCGCAACAACGCCGTGCTTGGCGGCGTTGTAGCCAGCACCGCTCATCACCCCGACATTGCGCCCGGCCATGCTCGCGGTATGGATCATCGTACCGCCGCCCTGGGCGCGCATGATCGGCAGCACCGCGCGCGCCACATAGAAGGCAGAGCTCAGGTTGCCTTGCACCAGCTGGTCGATATCCGCCGGCGTCAGCCGCGCCCAGCTTCGGTCCGTGACGTTCAACCCCGCATTGTTCACGAGCACGTCGAGCCGACCGAAGGTCGCACCGATCCAGTCAGCCACCTGCTGCACCTGGTCCGCCTGCATGAGATCGGCAGGCTGGACATGCGCCGTGCCGCCCTTGGCGCGGATGCGACGCGCCACATGTTCCAACCGGTCAGCGCGCCGCCCCGTCAGCACCACCACCGCGCCCTCGGCGCCAAAGCGCTCCGCCACCGCCTCACCAATACCGGTACCGGCGCCCGTCACCCAGGTAATGCTGCCCTTCAAATCCACCATCTCGGCCTCCCCTTCACCAATTGGGAACGAGGCTAGCGCCGGCCGGCCGCCTTGTGGAGCCGCGCCGGCCATGCTGATCTGCGGCAGGGAAAGCAGGAGACGGCCGCGCATGAAGATCGCCCGCGTCGAGACGCTGCGTGCCGATGCCGGCTGGCGGCTCTTCTCCTTCCTCAAAGTCACCACCGATGACGGGCTGGTGGGTTGGTCCGAATACAGCGAAAGCTTTGGCTCGACCGGCCTGTCCGGGGTGATCGAAAGCCTTTCCCCACTCATCATCGGGCGCGACCCCTGCGCCTGGGAAGAGGTCACGGCCTGGCTGCATGTGATGACGCGACAATCGCGCGGTGGCCTGAACCAGCAAGCCATCGCGGCGATCGAGAACGCCCTGCTCGACATCGCCGCCCGGGCGCGCGGCATTCCCGTCTATGCCCTGTTCGGCGGCCCGATCCGCCGGCGGATCCCTGTCTACTGGTCGCATTTCGGCAGTTACCGGGTGCGCAACGCGCAATGGCTGGGGGTGCCGCCACTGAAGACCCGTGACGACGTCGCCCGCCATGCCGCAGAGGTCCAGGCCCGTGGCTTCCGGGCGCTGAAGACCAATATCCTGATCCCCGACGGTAAGGGCGGACTGTATCAATATTCGCCGGGCTTCGGCCGGCATGCCGGCTGGCCGGAGTTGAACTGGGATAACACCCTGCTGCGGGAGCTCGCGGCGCATCTCCGCTCGATCCGAGATGCGGTTGGACCGGAGATGGGCATTCACCTCGACACCAATTTCCACTTCAAGACCGAGGGCTTCCAGCGGGTGGCCGAAGTAGTGGCCCCCTTCGATCTGACCTGGCTGGAGATCGACCAGCATGATGCCCCGGCGCTGGCTAGCATCAAGCGCATGGCCCCCTGCCCGATCGCCTCGGCCGAGACGCTGCACGGCCGGCGCGAATTTCGTCCCTTCCTCGAACATTATGCCATGGATGTCGGCATCGTCGACGTGATCTGGAACGGCCTTGGCGAGAGCATGAAGATCGCGTCGCTGTGCGACGTCTATGAGGTGAACTGCGCGCCACACAACTTCTACGGCAATCTTTGCAGCATGATCAGCGCGCATTTTTCGGCTAGCATTCCGAATTTCCGCGTGATGGAGATCGATATCGACAGCGTAGCCTGGCGCGACGAGTTCACGTCCCCACCGGTCATTGAAGATGGCGAACTGATCCTATCCGACGGTCCCGGCTGGGGCGTTGAGGTCAACGAGGCCGCGATCCGCGCGCGGCCGCCGCAATAAAGGGAATCCCCATGGCAAAACTTAAAATCGTCACCCCCAACGTCATGGGGGCCGGCGGCTATGCGCTGGAGCTGGAGGCGCTTGAGGGCATGGGCGCCGAGATTATCGAAGTCCCGACCGATTCCGTCGCCTTCATGGCCGCGGCCCAGGATGCCGATGCGATCTATGCCAAGGGCATTACGATCACCAAGGAGATGATCGACGGCCTGAAGCATTGCCGGGTGATCTCGCTCGGCAGCGTCGGGGTCGACAGTGTGGATGTGAAGGCCGCCACCGCGCGCGGCATTCCCGTGACCAATGTGCCCGACACCTTCATCGAGGAAGTGGCCGATCACGCCATGACCATGCTCCTGGCTGGCTACCGCCGTCTGGTCGAACAGGACCGGATGGTGCGCGAGGGCCGCTGGCGGGAAGGCCGCGCCGCGCTCTACAAGCACCCGCGGTTGATGGGCCAAACGCTCGGCTTCATCTCCTTTGGTCGCGTTGCCCGCGCGGTAGCCAAGCGCGCCGCACCTTTTGGCCTGCGCCTGATCGCCTATGATCCCTTCATCGACGAGACCCTGATTTCCGAACACGGGGTGGTCCCGGCGACGCTGAATGAGGTTCTCAGCCAGTCCGACTTCATCAGCATGCACGCGCCGGCGCGCCCAGAAGTGCATCATATGTTAAAGGAGCCGCATTTCCGGCAAATGAAGCCGAGCGCGATCTTCGTGAACACCGGCCGCGGCCCGACTGTGGATGAGACGGCGCTGATCAAAGCGTTGCAGGAAGGCTGGATCGCCCATGCCGCGCTGGACGTGCTGGAGACAGAGCCGCCTTCGCACAATAATCCGATCCTGAGGATGGAGAACGTCACCCTGACCGCGCATGTCGCCAGCGCCAGCGCGCGGTTTGATGAGGCGCGGAAGCGCCGGGTCGGGCATGAGTTGGCCCTCGTGCTTTCCGGCAAATGGCCGATGAGCTGCGTTAACCCCGCCGTGCTGCAAACCACCAAGCTGCATCGATGGCAGCCCGTCGGCCTCGGCCGCGGCCCGAATTCCTGAGGAGGCGAAGATGAGCAAATATGCTGTTGTCACCGGCGCGGGTTCCGGCGTTGGCCGCGCCGCAGCCCTCGCCCTGTTGGCCGATGGTTGGACCGTGGCCCTCGCCGGGCGGCGGGCTGATGCGCTGGCCGAGACAGTGGGGCTGGCCGGTAATGCCAAGTCGCGCGCCGTTCCAGTGCCGACCGATGTCGGCGATCCAGGCGCGGTGGGTGCGCTCTTCGCCAAGCTGAAGGCGGATTGGGGGCGGCTCGACTTCCTCTTCAACAATGCCGGCGGGAATGTCCCGGCTGGGCCAATCGAAGACCTGAAGTATGAAGACTGGGCCCGCGTCGTGCAGGTGAATCTGACCGGCAGTTTCCTGTGTGCCCAGGCCGCTTTCCGGATGATGAAGGAGCAATCGCCGCAGGGCGGGCGCATCGTCAACAATGGCAGCATCTCGGCCCATGTGCCGCGCCCGGACAGCGTCGCCTATACCAGCACCAAGCACGCCATCACCGGCTTGACCAAGACCCTTGCTCTGGATGGCCGGAAATACGACATCGTTTCCGGCCAGGTCGATATCGGCAATGCCGCGACGCCGATGACCGCGCGCATGGCCCGTGGCGTAAAGCAGGCGAATGGCGAGATGAAGGTGGAACCGACCTTCGATGTGACGCATGTCGGTAGCACCGTCCTGATGATGGCGAACCTGCCGCTGGATGCGAATATCCAGTTCGTGACCATTGCCGCCGCCAAGATGCCCTGGATCGCGCGCGGCTGAGGATTGCCTCCCACCCCCTCCGCCCCGCAGAATGCGCGGGACGGAGGGGGAGGCCTGGATGGCGGAGGAGGGTTCGGATCGGCAAGGCTTCGTACCGCTGGTGCCGCCGCGCGCCGATGGCCCGATGGCCGCGCTGGAGATGCAACAGCGCGCCGTGGATATGGTCCTCGCCGCCAATCGCCTGGCCGTCAGTTGGTTGCAACAGGCATCACAGCACCACGCCGAGGTCACGCGACGCATGCTCGACGACATGAACGAGACGGCGCGCCGCATGGCCAGCCTGGAGCCCCCGCCCGAGAAAGCGATGGCGGCGATCGAGGCGCTGGACCGCGCCCGTGCCCTTGGCATGCAGACGGCGCAGGAGATCACCGGGCTGATGCAGCGTATGCAGGGCGATACTGCGGCGTTACTGGATAATCTGCTGAAGAAATCCGAGTAGGATCGTGCCTTGAGCAGGCTCCGTCCTATCCGGCGAAGGCGCTGGCAAGACGGTCCAGCGCCCGCTCTAGCGTCGCCTCGGACTGCGCGAAGCAGAGGCGGAAATGCCCCTCCCCACCCGGGCCGAAGGCGGAACCGGGCGCCAGTCCGACCTTCGCCTCGGCCGCCAGCCGCTTCGCAGCGACCAGGCTGTCCGCCATCCCCGCCACCCCGAAGAAACTGTACAGCCCACCGGCTGCAACCGGCGCGGTGATGCCGGGCAGGGCGTTCAGTACCGCCGCCGTGCGGTCGCGCCGCGCCCGGTATTGTGTCCCGAGTTCCCTGACGAAGGCATCGCCCTGCTCCATCGCCGCGACGCCCGCGCGCTGCACGAAGACCGGCGCGCAGGAGGTGTTGTACTCAACCAGCTTGCCGAGCCCCTCCAGCAGCGCCGGCGGCAGTACCAGCCAGCCAAGCCGCCAGCCCGTCATCGCCCAGCTTTTCGAGAAGCTGTATACGCCGATCACGCGGTCCTCCGGCGCTGCGAGGTCGAGGAAGGAGGGCGCGGCCGGGGCGTCGTAATACACCCGCTCATAAACCTCGTCGGCCAGGATCCAGGTGCCGGTGCGCCGGCAATGCTCGAGGATCGCGCGCTGTTCGTCGCGCGTGAAGGCGAAGCCGGTGGGATTGCCGGGGGAGTTCAGCAGGGCGAGCCGCGTCGACGGCGTGATCGCCGCCAGCAGTCGGTCCAGATCGGCGCGCCAGCCCCCCTGGTCGAGCTTCAGCGGCACGGTTTCCAGCGTGGCGCCAAGGATCTGCGGAATGGCCGCGATATTCGGCCAATGCGGCGCCAGCACCACCGCGCGGTCGCCGGGGTCGAGCACCGCCTGCGCCGCTAGCATCAGGGCATTCACCCCGCTGCTGGTGGCGCAAATCCGCTCCGGCCCCACCTGCCGGCCGAGCCGCCCCTGATAGGCGCTGATTGCCGCGCGCAGTTCGGGGATGCCGTAGTTGGAGGAATAGAAAGTCTCCCCCTGCGCCAGGGACGCGGTCGCGGCGTCGCGGATGAACTGCGGCGTCGTCACATCCCCCTCCCCGACCCAGAGCGGGATGAGGTCGGGGATGTGGCCGCACTCCGCATAGACCTCACGGATGCGCGAGGCTTCGAGGCCGGCGATGCGGGGGCGGGCCGCCGTATTCATCGGCCGGTGAAGGTCGGCTTGCGCTTCTCGAGCATGGCGTTCACCGCTTCCTTGTGGTCCTCGGTGCTATGCGCCAGGGCCTGATAGGCGGCCGAGATTTCCAGCAGGCTGGGCAGGCGCATGTATTGCCCCTCCCGCAGCAAGCGCTTGGTCATCCGCAGCGTATCGGGCGGATTGGCGGCGATGCGCCCAGCCAGGGCCCGGGCCGCCGTCATCAGTTCGTCATGCGGCACAACGCGAGAGACGAGGCGAACCTCCTTCGCCGCCTGGGCATCCAGCAGGTCACCGGTAAAGCTCATCTCACAAGCGACGGACATCCCGACCACGCGCGGCAGCAGCCAGGCACCACCATCGCCTGGAACGATGCCAACCTTGATGAAGCTTTCGGCGAAGCTCGCCTTGTCGGACGCGACGCGGATATCGCACATGCAGGCAACATCGAGGCCGAGGCCGATGGCCGGGCCGTTCACCGCGGCAATGGTCGGCGCGTCGCAATCGTATAGCGCATTGGCCATGGCCTGCACGCCGCGCCGGTAGTTCTCGCGCAGATCGACGTGGCTGCCTTCGATGATACCCTTGCGGTCGCGCATGGCTTTGATGTCGCCACCAGCGCAGAAGGAGGTGCCTGCGCCTGTCAGGATCACCACGCGCACGCTGCGGTCCCGGTTCACCCGGTGCACCGCGGCGATCACCGCGTCGCAATCGCCGAACGTCGAGATGGCATTGCGCCGTTCCGGCGCATTCAGGGTGAGGGTGACAATCGGTCCATCCTGCTCATAGGTCACATACTCAGACATCACTGCTCCCCCTCACCGTGATCGCGTGTGATCAAATCCGGCCAGAGCGCCGCCCCGCCTCGGGCTAGCGCTGCTTCGCCGATCCGCCGTGCCCAGACGCGCTCAGCGCCGAAGCCGTCGCGCCATTCCCAAAGGCGGCGCGTGAACAGATGCAGCGCGTGGTCATCAGTGAAGCCAATGGCAGCATGCACTTGATGCACGATCTCCGCCCCCGCATGCGCAGCCTCGCCGCAGACCACCTTGGCGCTGGCAATCTCGAAGGTGGCGCCGGCCAAGCCGTGCCGGTCGGCCGCCCGGCCGGCCTGCCCGGCGGCGACGCCAGCCACTGCCACTTCGCCCGCGCAGCGCGCCAGCAGCTGCTGCACCGCCTGGAAGCCGCCGATGGGGCGGCCGAATTGCTTGCGGGTATTGGCGTAGTCCACGGTCATGGCCAGCACCGTTTCCAACGCCCCAGCGATGCGCGCCGCATTCAGCAGCGCCCCGGCCAGCATACCGGCCTCTGGCCCATAGGCTGGCGGCAAGCGGCCCTCCGCCACCGGCACGCCGGGCGCAGCGGCATCGGCCGGTTCGCGCGCGAAGCCAGCACGGCCCTGGCGCGTTGCCGGCCCCGGCTGCAGGGCCACCGTCTCACCCATCACCTGCACCAAGGCTGCGGCCCGCCGCCCCCAGACGACCGGGGCCGTATCAACCGCGAGGCCAAGATAGCCTGCCCGCGGCGCCACACCGGCAGCCGCCAGCAGCGCGGCGGCGATCATCCCCTCGCCAAGCGGCAGCGGCGAGGCGTGCCGACCGAGCAATTGCCAGAGCGCCGCCGCATCCCCCCAGCCCAACCCGGCCCCGCCCATGGCTTCAGGCACGAGCGCCAGCGGCAAGCCTAACGCCTCCGCCTCCTCCCACAGCGCCGCCGGCCATTCGCCGCGTTCATTGGCCCGCAGCAGGTCCGGGCCGGCGGCATCGCTCAGCAGCTTCTCGACCTGATCGAGCAGGATGGCGCGCAGATCGTCCGACATCAGCGAAGCCCCAGCTGGCGCGCGATGATGCCGCGCAGGATTTCCCGGGTGCCGCCACGCAGCGAATAGCTGCGGCCGACCATCGTCATGATACGCTGCATCTCCAGCACCTCGGGCGGCGTGCGGCCGGGCATCAGAAGGTCGCGCAGGCGCTCCGGCAAAGCCTGTTCGAAGTCGTTGCCGACATCCTTGACGAGCGCTGCCTCGCGTGCCGGGGTCTGGCCGTCCTGCAACATGCCGGCGACCGCCAACGACATCTGCCGGAGCGTACCGGCACGGGCGATCAACCGGCCGACCATCTCGGCCGCCGCCGGCTCGGCCCGCAGATCCTCGAGCGCCGCGGTCAGCAACGGCAGGGAGGAGAGATAGCGTTCGGGCCCCGCGCGCTCGATGGCCAGCTCAGCCGTCGCCTGTTCCCAGCCCTTGCCAATCTCGCCCACCACCAAGCTGTCGGGGACGAAGACATCGTCGAAGGTAAGCTCATTGAACCCTTCCTCCCCCACCAGATCGAGAATCGGGCGGATGGTCAGGCCAGAGGCTCGCAGGTCGATCAGGAACTGGCTCAGCCCCTGATGCTTGGCGCGCGGATCGGGCGCCGGCGAGGTCCGGAGCAGGGTGATCGCGAAATCGCAGCGATGGGCATTGGTGGTCCAGACCTTGCGGCCGTTCACCTTCCAGCCACCGGGCACTTTCTCGGCCCGGGTGCGCAGGCTGGCGAGGTCGGAGCCGCTATCGGGCTCCGACAGGCCGATCGCGAAGGCAAGCTCGCCGGAGACGATGCGGGGGATGAATTCCCGCCGCTGTTCCTCGGTGCCCAGGCGAAGGATCAGTGGACCCGACTGCCGGTCGCCGATCCAATGTGCGCCGACCGGGGCGCCGACGGCCAGCATCTCCTCCAACACCACATAGCGTTCGAGCGCGGTGCGCCCTGCCCCGCCATAGGCTTCGGGCCAGGTCATGCCGATCCAGCCGCGCTTGCCCACCTCGCGCGAGAAGGCGCGATCGAAGCCCATCCAGGAATAGCCCCGTTCCATGGGCCCCCAGTCCTTACCCTGTTCGGCGAGGAAGGCGCGCAGCTCCGCGCGCAGGGTGGCCGACCCAGGCGGGGTATCCCGCAGATCGAAGCGCAACCCGACCATGGCGTTTCTCCAACGTGCCTTCCCTTCGTGCCGCATCCCGGGCTGCCGCGCCACCCCCTCGACACTCCCCCATTGCGGGGCTTTCCTGGCCCTGAAGGCAGGTGGAGTGGGCGGCATGGACAAGTTCGGAATCGGCCAGCCGGTGCGGCGGAAGGAAGATGTCCGCCTGCTGACCGGGCGCGGCACCTATACCGACGATCTCAACCGGCCGAACCAGCTGCATGCCTATGTGCTCCGCAGCCCCCACGCGCATGCCCGCATCCGCGGCATTGACACGGCGGCCGCGCACCGCGCCCCGGGCGTTGCCGCAATCCTCACCGGCCACGACGCGGCGGCCGATGGCATCGGCCTGTTCCCGGTGATGGTCGATGTGCCGGGCAAGGGCGGGACGAAGCTGTTCAAGACCCCGCGCTCGATCCTGCAAACCGAAAAGGTCCGCTTCGTCGGCGACCCGGTGGCGCTGGTTCTGGCGGAAACCCGCACCCAGGCACAGGACGCCGCCGAGTTGGTCGAGGTGGATTACGACCCGCTGCCGAGCAACACCGACACCGCCCACGCCTTGGACCCAGCGGCGCCGTTGATCTGGGAGGCAAATGGCAGCAACCTCTGTGTCACCTGGGATAGCGGCCGGGGGGCGGAAGTCGACGCCGGCCTGGCCCGCGCGGCCAGGGTCGTCAGCGTCTCATTGGTCAACAATCGCATCATCGGCAACCCGATGGAGCCACGCGTGGCGCTGGGAGAATACGACGCCGCGCGCGACAGCTATACACTGCATTCGCCGACCCAGGGCGTGATGCGGGTGCGCGACGGGCTGGCCCAGCTCATCCTCAACATCCCGAAGGAGAAACTCCGCGTCGTCTCGCTCGATGTCGGCGGTGGCTTCGGCCTGCGCGGCAAGCTGTTTCCGGAAAGCGGCATGGTGCTGTGGGCGGCGCGCAAACTCGGCCGGCCCGTGAAATGGAGCAGCGGCCGGAGCGAGACGATGGTGAGCGACCCACATGGCCGCGACCATGTGACCCAGGCGGAGATGGGCTTCGATGCCGAGGGGCGGATCACCGCCGTGCGCATCCGCACCGATGCCGCCATGGGCGCTTATCTGCAGGATTTCGGCCCGCGCATCCCCACCGTGGCGGGCGCCCGCATCATGGGCACGGTCTACGACATCCAGGCGCTGAACGCCGAGGTGCGCTGCGTCTTTACCAATACCGTCCCGACCGATGCCTATCGCGGCGCCGGCCGACCGGAGCAGGCCTATGTGCTGGAACGTTTGCTCGACCAGGGGGCGCTGGCTTTCGGCATCGGCCGCGACGAGATCCGCCGCCGCAACTACATCCGGCCTGATCAAATCCCCTATACCAATGTCGTCGGCAATGCGATCGACAGCGGCCATTTCGCCGAAACCCAGGCCATGGCCCTGAAACTCGCGGATTTCGAAGGCTTCCAGGCCCGTCGCGCGGCCGCCGCGGCGCGCGGGCGCAAGCGTGGCATCGGTCTCGGCTATTTCATCGAGGCCTCCGGCGGCCAGCCTAATGAATGGGCCCGCGTCGCCTTTGAGGCGGATGGCACCGTCGCGCTGACCGTCGGTACCTTCAGCCACGGCCAGGGACATGAAACCGCCTATGCGCAGATCTTGCACAGCAAGCTCGGCATTCCCTTCGAGGCGGTACGCTTCATCCAGGGCGATACCGACGTCGTCGCGCATGGCAACGGCACCGGCGGCTCTCGCTCCTCACAAATGGGCGGGGTGGCAATCGCCCGCGCCTCCGACCTCGTCATCGCCAAGGGCCGTCGGCTGGCGGCGCAGAAGCTGGAGGCAGCGGTTGAGGATGTTGAATTCTCGGCCGGGCTGTTCCGTGTCGCCGGCACCGACCTGACCGCCAATTGGGCCGAGATCATCGCCCTGGCCGAGACCCCGCTCCCCGGAGAGACGCCAGGCCTCGACGAAGCGTTGCTCTATACCCGGAACACTGAGTGCAACTTCCCCAATGGTTGCCATGTCGCCGAGGTAGAGATCGACCCCGAGACCGGTGCGGTGGAGATCGTGCGCTATGCCGCCGTCGATGACGTGGGCAATGTCATCAACCCGCTGCTGGTACATGGGCAAAGCCATGGCGGCATTGTCTCCGGCATCGGCCAGGCGCTGCTGGAAGCGGCCGCCTACGATCCCGAGAGCGGCCAGTTCCTGTCCGCCACCTTCCAGGACTACTGCATGCCGCGCGCGTCCGATGCGCCGAGCTTCGACCTCGATTTCAACATCGTGCCCTGCCCGAACAACGACCTCGGCGTGAAGGGCGCCGGCGAGGGCGGGGCCTGCGGCGCGCCGCCGGCCATCGTCTCGGCGATCTGCGACGCGCTCGGCATCGGCCATATCGACATGCCGGTGACGCCCGAGCGCATCTGGCGAGCGCTGGCGGCGTGACGCAGCGCTTCATCCCCGCCGCCTTCATCCGCGGTGGCTCCTCCAAGGGGGTCTTCTTCCATGCCCGTGACCTGCCGACGGCGCGAGCAGAAATCGACCCGATCCTGCTCGGCGTGCTCGGCAGCCCCGACCCCTATGGCCGCCAGCTCGACGGCATGGGCGGCGGCATCTCCTCGCTCTCCAAGGGCGTAATCATCGGCCCACCGACGCGCCCGGACGCCGATGTAGACTACACCTTCGCCCAGGTGTCCGTGGACAAGCCGGTGGTGGATTGGAAGGGCAATTGCGGCAACCTCTCCTCAGCCGTCGGCCCCTTCGCGGTCGATGAGGGGCTGGTCGCCGCGGCGGATGGCGAAGCACTGGTCCGGATCCATCAGGTGAACACGAAGAAGCTGATCCATGCCCGCTTTTCCGTGCGTGGCGGCCGCGCGGCGGTGCAGGGCGATTGCGCGATCGCCGGCGTTGCCGGCACTGGGGCGCGGATTAGGCTGGATTTCCTCGCACCCGGTGGCTCGCAATGCAGCGCGCTGCTGCCCACCGGCCATGCCGTGGATATTCTGGAGGTGCCCGGCCTGGGCCGCCTGCGCGCAAGCCTTGTCGATGCGGCCAACCCGGCCGTCTTCATCGCCGCGGCCGATGTCGGCCTGACCGGCGCGGAGAGCCCGGAAGCGATTGAGGCGCGTGGCGATCTGATGGCGCTGCTCGATGTCATCCGCCGCCTCGGCGGGGTGATGATGGGGCTCGGCGCGACACCGGAGGCCGTCGGCCTCGCCAGTCCGCGCGTCGCGTTGGTGGCCGGCCCCACCGCCGCGACGACGCTGGATGGGCAGTTGCTGGACCCCGCCGGCCATGACGTGACCATCCGCATGCTGTCGATGGAGCGCGCGCATCGTGCAGTGCCGATGACCGGCGCCATGGGCCTCGCCGTCGCTTGTAGGATCGAGGGCAGCATCCCCCACGCGCTGGCCACGCGCGGCGTGCGGCCAGAGGAGATCCGGGTGGCACATCCCTCGGGCACGCTGAGCGTCGGTGCCGAGGTGCGGCAGGATAATCACGGCTGGCAGGCCGACAGCGCTGTGGTCTTCCGGACCCAGCGCCGGCTCATGCAGGGCGCGGTGGCTATTCCCGCATAGAGGGATCGGACGCAAGGCGGGCGGCGGGACGCCGCCTCATAGGCCGAGGCGGCCTGCAGCAGCACGTCTTCCCGCCCCCGCTCGGCGCGGACTGTGCCGGTCGCCGGCGCCACTGGCGCGCCATCGTCGCTTCTTCAAGCTGGAAGGGCATTCTCTCGGCCTCCTCGCGCCACCGGGCTCATCCTGCCCATGCCCGGCGGCGGAGGCGAGAGGGGCGGATACCGGGGCGAGGTTGCGGCGCCGGGCGAGCGGGGTAGTCTTGGGGGGAAACGTCCAACCAGGAAATCCACCGTGTCCCGCTTCCGCGTCGGCTACCTCTCCCATGTTCCGCACCAATCCTTCCTCGATACCGCCGCGCAGGAGCCGGCGTTGGAGGTGGTACGCATCCCGCTCGACCAGCCGGAGGCGGCGGTCATCGCCGCGCTGCAGACGCTGGATGGCTATTACTGCATGGCCTCCCGCGACGAGCTGCCGAAGCCGTTCCACGTGCAGGCCGGGCTGCTGGCCCAGCTGCCGGGGCTGCTGATGGTGGGCTCCACCGGCGCCGGCTACGACCCATGTGATCCCAAGGCCTGCACGGATGCCGGCATCCTCCTCGTCAACCAGGCCGGCGGCAATGCCGAAGGGGTGGCCGAGCATACCGTCGGCATGATGCTGGCGCTGCTGAAGCGGATGCCGGAGGCAACGGCGGCGATGCGCGCCGGCCGCGCCAAGGACCGCGTCGCGCTGATGGGGCGGGAGCTGCGCGGGCG
>CAITYE010000450.1 GCA_903896535.1 uncultured Paracraurococcus sp. | reverse complement strand
GGCATGAACTCCCCAGCCGCCCCGCCGCGGCAGGCATCGACGAAGGCGGCCGTGTCGCGGACCGTCCGGCTGTGGCAGCCCTGGATGGAGACCAGGCCGGTGAGGTCGGAGGCGGCCGGGGCGATGGAAAAGACCCCGCGCGAGACCTTGAGGCCAAGATTGCCACAGGCCCCGGCCGGAATACGGATGGACCCGCCGCCATCGGTCGCATGCGCGATTGGCACCGCGCCGGCCGCCACCATGGCGCCGCTGCCAGCGGAGGAGCCGTTGGTGGTATGGGCAAGATTCCACGGGTTGCGGGTGCGATAAACCGCGGGATTGTCGGCGGCGCTGCAGCAGCCGAATTCGGGCGTCGTGGTGCGGCCGATGATATTCAGCCCGGCGCCGCGCAGGCGGCCGGCAAGATAGCTATCGGCCGCCGCCCGGTTGCCGCGCATCAGCAGCGAGCCCATCTCCTGCAAGCGGCCGGCCAGCGTCGGGCCGAGATCCTTCATCAGATAGGGCACGCCGGCGAAGGGGCCAGTGAGATCGGTGCCGGTCCCGGCGGGGTCGGCGACAGCGTCGGCGAAGACCTCGATCACCGCATCCAGGGCGGGATTGGTCCGGGCGATGGCAGCGGCGGCCTGTGCTGCGACCTCCTTGGCTGAGACCTCACCAGCCCCGAGCAGCGCGGCGAGGCCCACCGCATCGAGCGCCGCCCATTCCTCCCAGCCCATTGCCAAGGACATGCCGCGCGACCTCCGCCTACCAAGGGCCAGTCTACCGCAGCGGGCGCCCGGCCGGTATCCGCGCGCGATGGCTTTGTGCGGGTGTGCGTGGCGCCGGCGCGCACATCAACCGGGGCGATGACGGGCGGCGCGATGGCCGCGAGCATCCGGCCCGCCGGTCTGACCCGGCGAAATCTATCACTGGTTATAATGTTTATCGCGACGCTAGAGCATGCTGCGTTCACATGCGTTCACGCAGCCCGCTTTAGCATGTGTTGGATCGCGCGATTCAGCGTCTTCGGCGATTCCGCCTCAACGCATCGCGCTCTAAACGCGAGATACCATCAGCGGAAACGGCCCAGGGCATTCGCATCATGGCCGTCTGACGCGGCACAATCAGCACAGCAATAGCCTTGCCTCACAGGCCAAAAACGGCGCTGAGGGCGGGGCCGTCGCGCGCTGGATTGCGGGACCGATAGAGGCACGTCAGTCGTTCGGGGCGGGGAGGATTTGCGGTGCAGGGCATCGCCAAGCCGAAGCCGGCGGCGGATACGGCGTGCCGCTAATCTTCCAGGAGATCATCGGCTGGGCCGGGCATCGGACGGAACAAACCGACCAGCCAGCCAAGCACGGCGAGGCCGCCGAGCGTCGCGAGATAGGGGAAGGACGTTATGAGGGAGCGCGTCATAGCCATGGGGGGAAGCCATCTTATTTTTTCGTAATTCGTTATATCACTGCTGCCGCTGTAGCCAATCATAAAATTTTGACGAACAGAGTTTTTTTTGAGAATCCCTCCTTGGAACCCATGCCAGAAACTGCATGATCCTGTGAACTAAAATCTCCGTGAGCGCCGAATAGATCCGTTTCAAACTACGTCGCAGAACTACGCGATGACCACAGCCGAGCGCAGGCGGTGTGTACGCCCGGTCAGAACAGCCCAATTGGACGCGCGCTGCTGTCAGGCGTGATCGCCGCCACCCGCAGTCGCTTCGGGCTGCTGTTTTCGGACCGTTGTTAGAGCAGACCCCGTTTTGATGGAGCACGCGGTGATCCATCAAACCGGAGATCAGCTGGTCTAGAACCGCTCTTTTCTGGAGCGAGACATCCGTTGCGATGATTCCGTCTGAACGAATATTGTTCTAGAGCGCGATGCGTTAAGGCGGAATCGCCGAAGGCGCTGAATCGCGCGATCCAACACATGCTAGAGCGGGCTGCGTGAACGCATGTGAAAGCAGCATGCTCTAGCCACGCGGGACTCCATCGTTGGGCGGCAAACTGCGGCTGCTTGGGCTGCACGGCATGGGCTATCCCCGCGTGTGCGTGGTAGGCGCGGGCGGCCGGGTAGGGTGAACGAGGGGGGGTCCGCGCAATTGGACCGCCCCCGCACGACGGGTTGGCGGGCGGCATCGCGCAGAGAGAATGGTGCCCAGGGGCGGAATCGAACCACCGACACTGCGATTTTCAGTCGCATGCTCTACCAACTGAGCTACCTGGGCCCAAGCGACACACCCGAAGGCGCGCCGGTAGAGGGCCCTGTCCTTAACGGGGTGCGGCGGGGC
>CAITYE010000449.1 GCA_903896535.1 uncultured Paracraurococcus sp. | reverse complement strand
GGGGACGGCAATGCGCCAGGTGCAGCAGAGCGCGTTCTCCAACCCACCACCCAGCGCATAGCCATGGATGGCGGCCACGACCGGCTTACTGCTCGCCTCCAGCGCCTCATAGCTGCGCCGCGTCGGGTTTTCCCGCTTCGTGCCGAACCGGCGGATATCGGCGCCGGCAATGAAGCTGCGCCCGGCGCCGATCAGCACGATGGCGCGGATGGCGGGGTCGGCAGTGGCCCGATCAACCCCGGCCACGATGCCGTCCGAGACACCCGGCCCAAGCGCGTTCACCGGCGGATTGTCGATCGTGATGACGGCGATTTCGCCCTCGGCCTCGTAAAGCACCACCGGACGTTCGCTCATGGCCCTGGTTCCGTTCCCGCTCCGCTGATAGTGAACCATCCCTCAGCCACTCGCGCCAGTCTGCTCCTCGGCTGTTATACGAGCGGCGTGAGGCTTTGACTCGTGCCGAGCGCCTCAACGGGCGCCGCGGCCAAAGCCGCGCAGCCCAGAAAACCGGAGGCTCCCGCCCGGCGCTTGCGGGCCAGAGAAAGCGAATCCCAACGGGCAAAGGATTTGATCGTTGGTATTAACCCGATACCCCGCCAGGACGTGGGGCAGGCAGGGGGGGAGGCGTGACGCAAGTGAGATCGCGGCCATCCTCTGGCCGGCGGCGCGAAGGGCGGGCTTTTCTCCCATTCGCATAGACAACATGCGCGGCCGCGCAGCGCCCTCGTAGCGGCCAAGAGCGCCGAACCGGGTGGTGTGGCGCCGCAGCTTGGCCCCAAGGCAGCGGCGCCCGCGCCTGCTCAGTAGCTGCGCGGCATGCCGAGGACGTGTTCGCCGATGTAGCTCAGCACCAGATTGGTGCTGATCGGCGCCACCTGATACAGCCTTGCCTCGCGGTACTTGCGCTCGATGTCGTATTCCTCGGCGAAGCCGAAGCCACCATGGGTCTGGATGCAGGCCTCACCGGCGGCCCAGGCGGCATCGGCCGCCAGCATCTTCCCCATATTCGCTTCCTCGCCGCAATTCTCCCCATTCTCGAACTTGCCGAGACCGAGCAGCAGCAGCGCCTCGGCGGCCCGCATCTGGGCATAGGCGCGGGCAATCGGGAATTGCACGCCCTGGTTCTGGCCAATCGGCCGGCCGAACAGCACGCGCTCCTTGCTGTAGTCGACCGCCTTCTTGATGAACCACTTGGCGTCGCCGATGCTCTCGCTGGCGATCAGCAGCCGTTCGGCGTTCATGCCATCCAGGATGTAGCGGAAGCCGCGGCCTTCCTGACCCACCAGATTGGCGGCCGGCACCACCATGTTGTCGAAGAAGACTTCGGTGGTGTTGTGGTTCATCATCGTGCGGATCGGCCGGATGGTCAGCCCGTTGCCGAGCGCGGCCTTCATGTCGACGATGAAGGTCGACAGGCCGTCGGTCTTCTTCGCCACCTGATCGCGCGGCGTGGTCCGCGCCAGCAATAGCATCAGGTCTGAATGTTCGGCCCGGCTGGTCCAGATCTTCTGGCCGTTGACGATGTAATTGTCACCCTCGCGCCGCGCGACGGTCCGGAGTGCGGTTGTATCGGTACCGCTGGTCGGCTCGGTCACACCGAAGGCCTGCAGGCGCAACTCACCGGAGGCGATCTTCGGCAGGTACCGCTTTTTCTGCTCGGCACTGCCGTGGCGCAGGATGGTGCCCATGATGTACATCTGGGCGTGGCAGGCCCCGGCATTGCCGCCCGAACGGTGGATTTCCTCGAGGATCGCCGCGGCGGCCGAGAGGGGCAGGCCAGCCCCGCCAAACTCCTCCGGGATCAGCGCCCCCAGATAGCCGGCCTCCGTCAGCGCCTGGACGAAGCTGGTCGGGTATTGCCGGTCGCGATCGACCTGCCGCCAATATTCGCCAGGGAAGCGGGCGCAGAGCTTGGTGACTTCGACGCGGATTTCGGCATGCGGATCGGCGGCCTGGGCGGCATGGTCCATGGGTCTCTCCTCCGAAGCGCGGGATAGGGCCGGCCCGGCAATGTGACAAGGCGGCTGAAGCTGGTAAGTCTTTCCCTATAGTAGACTTGCCGCCGGCCAGGAGCCCGCATGTCCCACCGCCTATCCTTTGCCGCCCTCTGCACCATCCTCGTCATGCTCGTCGCCTGCGACGAAAAACAACCCGCGGCCCGCCAGCAGGCTGGCCCGCCGCCGGCGGTTTTCGTTACCCCGGTCGCCCGGCAGGCGGTGAATGCCGGCGTTGACTTCATCGGCCGGGTCGAGGCGTTGGAGAAGGTCGAGGTACGCGCCCGCGTGGCCGGCTTCCTGCGTGAGGTGACCTTCGTCGAGGGCCAGGTCGTCAAGGCCGGCGACATGATCTACGAAATCGAACGTGAGCCCTTCGCCGCCCAGGTGGCGCTGGCCCAGGCACAGGTCGAGCGGGCCGAGGCGGATGCCAAGAATGCATCCTTGCAGGCACAGCGGGGCCGGGAGCTGGTTCGCACCAACACCATCGCACAATCCACCCAGGACCAGCGCGTGGCCGATGCCGATAGCGCGTCCGCCAATGTCTCTGCCAGGCGGGCCGAGTTGACCAGCGCCAAGATCCAGCTGGACTACACCCGCATCCTGGCGCCGATCGAGGGGCGGATCGGCCGCTCTGCCGTCACCCCAGGCAATGTGGTCGGGCCGAATACCGGCGTTCTGACCACCATCGTCCGGCAAAGCCCGATGCGGGTGATCTTTCCGGTCAGCCAGCGCGCCATCCTGGAATGGCGGCGCGGCACCCCCGACCAGAGTTTCGATGCCATCCAGGCCCGCATCCGGCTAGCCGATGGCAGCCTTTACGACCAGACCGGGAAGCTGAACTTCATCGACGTCAAAACCGACCGTGCGACGGACAGTGTCCTGGTGCAGGCGATCTTCGACAATCCGAAAGCGATTCTCTCGGACGGGCAGTTCGTCACCGTTTTGGTCGAGGCCAAGCAGGCCGAGCAGACGCTGGTCATCCCCCAATCGGCCGTCCAGGTGGACCAGACCGGACCCTATGTTTTGGTGGTGGGCGCCGACAACAAGGTAAGCGTGAAGCGGGTGAAGCTCGGCCGGGGAGAATCCGGCCTGGCCGCGGTGCAGGAGGGGTTAGCCGAGGGCGAGAAGGTCATCACCGAAGGTGCGCAGCGGGCCCGTCCTGGCGCTGCCGTCGCGCCACGCCCGGCCGAGGCCATGCCCGGCACCACCGCCGGTGGCGGCAAGAAGGGCTGAGCGGTCATGTTCTCCGCCACCTTTGTCGAGAGGCCGCGCTTGGCGATCGTCATCGCGATCGTCACCGTCATCGCCGGCCTCGTCGCCCTGCTGCAGATCCCAGTCGCGCAGTTCCCCGAGATCGTCCCGCCGCAGGTCCAGGTCAGCGGGCGCTTCCCCGGCGCTTCGGCGGAAATCGTGGAAGCGACCGTCGCCCAGCCGATCGAAAGCCAGGTCAATGGCGTCGACCGCATGCTCTATATGAAGAGCACCAGCGGCAATGACGGCAGCTACACGCTGACGATCAGCTTCGCCCTTGGCACCGATCCGGACCAGAACACCACCAATGTGAACAATCGTGTCCAGCTGGCGCTGCCGCTGCTGCCGCAGGAAGTGCAGCGCCAAGGCCTGACGGTGAAGAAGAAATCCTCGGCGCTGCTCCAGGTTTTGGCGATTCGCTCAGAGGGCGGCAAACAGGATCCGCTGTTTCTCAGCAACTACGTGACCATCAATCTGCTCGACCCGCTGCGCCGGATTCCTGGCGTCGGCGATGCGGCGATGTTCGGCCCGCTCGACTACGCGATGCGGGTCAACTTCGATACCGCGCAATTGGCCGGCCTCGGGCTGGTGCCGGCCGATCTGGTGGCGGCGATCCAGGCCCAGAACAAGGTGGCACCCATCGGCCGTATCGGAGCCCAGCCGATGAGCGATGACAGCTCCTTCCAGCTCAATGTCCGGACGCAGGGGCGGCTGACTGATACCGCCGAATTCGGCGAGGTGCTGATCCGTGCCAATCCCGATGGCAGCGTCCTGCGGTTGCGCGACGTCGCCCGCATCGAGCTCGGTGCTTACAATCAGGACGTCCGGACCAGGCTCAACGGCGACGATGCCATTCTGATCCCTGTCTATCTCTCGCCGGGGGCCAATGCGGTCGGTGTTGCCAAGCAGATCGATAAAACCATGGCCGCGCTGGCCACCCGCTTCCCGGAGGGCATGCGCTACCAGGTCACCTACGATACCACCGCTTTCGTCCTACTGACGATCGAGGAGGTGATCCACACCTTGATCGAGGCCTTCGTCCTCGTCGTCCTGGTGGTTTATCTTTTTCTGGGCAATCTGCGGGCCACTCTCATTCCGCTGGTCGCGGTGCCGGTCAGCCTGATCGGCACCTTCGTCGTGCTGCTCGCGTTCGGCTATTCGGCCAACACGATCTCCCTGCTCGCCATGGTGCTGGCGATCGGCATCGTGGTCGACGACGCCATCGTCGTGGTCGAGAACGTCGAGGCCGTGATGGAGGCGCGCCCCGATTTGTCGGTCGCCGAGGCGACCAAGCTGGCGATGCAGGGCATCACCGGGCCTATTGTGGCCATCACCCTGGTGCTGCTCTCGGTCTTCGTGCCACTCGCCTTCATCCCGGGCATTTCGGGGGCGCTGTTCCGCCAATTCGCGGTGACCGTCAGCGTCGCCATGCTGTTCTCGGCGATCAACGCACTGACCCTCTCTCCCGCGCTTTGCGCGGTGCTGCTCTCGCCGCATCATGGACCCAAGAAGGGCGTCATGGGGGCCGTCTCCCGCGCGATCGACGGGGTTCGGGACGGCTATGCCGCCATCGTCGCCAGGCTGGCCCGCGTTGCGATCCTCAGCCTGCTGCTGCTCGGCATCTTCGCGGGCGGCATCGTCTGGGCCACGGGCCGCACGCCGACCGGCTTCCTGCCGCAGGAAGACCAGGGCGCCTTCTTTGTCGAGGCGCGGCTGCCAGATGGCGCTTCCCTCAATCGCGCGCTCGACGTCGCTAAGCAGGTCGAGGGCGTGCTGCAGGACCTGCCGGGGATCGCGCACGTCTCGACGGTGACCGGGTTTTCCATGCTGACCGGCCTCGCGCAATCGAACAGCGTGTTCATCATCGTCACGCTGAAACCCTTTGCCGAGCGTACGACACCGGAGCGCACGGCGCCGGGCCTGATCGCCGCGGTCATGCAGGGTAGCGCGGGCATCCCGGCGCAGGTGATCGCCTTCGCCCCGCCGCCGATCATTGGGCTCGGTACCGGCAGCGGCTTCGAGCTGCAGTTGCAAAACCTCGAAGGGCGAGAGGCAGGGGATATGGCGGCGGTGATGCGTGGTCTGGTCATAGCGGCCAATCAGTCACCCGATCTGCAGCGGGTTTTCTCCACCTTCGCGGCCAATAACCCCTCGGTCTTTCTCGATATCGACCGCGAGAAAGTACAGGTGCTGGGGGTGCCGCTCGATAACGTCTTTGCCGCGTTGCAGGCGACGTTGGGGGGCATCTACGTTAACGACTTCAACCTGTTCGGCCGCAGCTGGAAGGTGAACGTCATGGGCGACCAGAGCGACCGCGCCGCCATCCCCGACATCCTCCGCGTCTATGTTCGCGGCAAGGGGGGGGAAATGGTACCGGTCCGCGCCTTTGCCGACGTGAAGATCGATTTTGGTCCGCAGTATATCGTCCGCTACAACAATGTCCGTAGCCTGACGATCAATGGTGAGGCGGCGCCCGGTTTCAGTTCCGGTCAGGCCCTGGCGGCCATGGAGAGGGTTGCGCGGGCCACGCTGCCGCCAGGCTATACCGCCGAATGGACCGGGACCGCCTATCAGGAGAAGGCGGCCTCGGGCCAGACCGCGGTGATCCTCGGGCTGGCGATTCTCTTTGCCTTTCTGTTCCTGGTTGGCCTTTACGAAAGCTGGACCATCCCAGTGCCGGTTCTTCTCTCGGTCACGGTCGGCGTGCTGGCCGCCATCCTATCGATCAGCGTCGCACGCCTCTCGCTCGATCTCTATGCCCAGGTGGGGATTGTCGTGCTGATCGCCTTGGCCGCCAAGAATGGCATCCTGATCATCGAATTCGCCAAGGAACAGCGGGAGCACGGCAAAAGCATCGAGGAAGCGGCCGTGCTGGGCGCCAAGCTGCGCTTCCGCGCGGTGATGATGACCAGCTTCGCCTTCATCCTCGGCCTCTATCCGCTGGTGGTCGCAGAGGGCGCGTCGGAGATCAGCCGCCGGGCGATTGGCACGCCTGTCTTTTTTGGCATGCTGGCGGCTTCGACCATCGGCATCTTCATGATCCCGATGCTCTACGTCGTCTTCCAAAGGCAGCGAGAGCGGCTCAAGGCGATGCTCGGCCTCGGCCAACCGGTGCTGCCGCCGGCTGAGGACCGCGCCGCGCCATGACCAAGGCACCGCGGCAGGAACCTTCGCTGCATCCGCTGCTGGCTGCGGTGCTCTTCCTGGTGCTGGTGATGAAGCCACTCGGCGATCTCGGCTTTGTGCCGCACGCCGAGGGCTTCTTCGCCGGCCTGCTCATCGCGTTCATCGCCGGCCTTCTCGGCGTCCTGCACGGGCCCAGCGGGCTGCGCTGGATTATTGGTATTTTCGGCTTGCTTTCTCTGCCGCTCTTTGGCCTCAGCACCGCTACGGAACTGCGCGAGTGGCGCTTCGCCACGGTCACCGCGGCTTCCTGCATGCTGCTTGCAGTCCTTGTCGGAATCATGCGGGAGGTCCTGGCCCCAGGCCGGGTAACGATGCGGCGAATCGAGGCGGCGGTGATCGCCTATCTGCTGATTGGGGTGATCTTCGCCGGCACCTTCGATATGGTAGCGACGCTGGCCCCGGGCTCCTTTACCGGCGACGGTTATGACCCGAACCAGCCGCGCCAGCATGGCGACTTCATCTTCTTCAGCTTCGTCACGCTGACCAGTACCGGCTATGGCGATTTCATCCCGATCAACCCGGTTGCGCGCTCGCTGGCTATCCTTGAGGCGATGTGCGGCCAGTTCTTCCTTGCGGTTGTCCTCGCCCGGCTGGTCTCGCTGGAAATCGCCGGGCGTCGGGAGGACTGATCAGCGTCTTGGCAACACCGCCTGTAACGACGTGCGGACCACGATCGCGGCCGCGCCAGGTGCGGCCAGGGCGGCCTCCAGCGCCGGGAAATCCGCCTTGTTCTCCACCACCGTCACTGGCACGCGGAAGGCGGCGCACCATTGCGCGAAATCCGGGTTGATCAGGCTGGTTCCGGAAACCCGGCCAGGGTGCGCGCGTTCCTGGTGGATGCGAATGGACGCGTAGCTGCCATTGTCCGAAAGGACCAGCTTCAGCGGCGCGCCGCGGGCCACCGCCACGGCGTATTCGCCGCCTGTCATCAAGGCACCGCCATCGCCGACGAAGGCGATCACCCGCCGGTCCGGGCAGCGGAGTGCGGCGGCGACGCCGGCCGGCACGCCGAAGCCCATGGCGCCGGAGACAGGGACCAGGAGTCGCTGTGGCGGGGTCCAGGCGGCCTTGCGATAAAACGGCGCGCCGAAGGTCCCCGCATCGAGCGTGACGATGGCATCGGCGGGCGCCACCTGCTCGATCAGCTTGGCCACCTCGGCAAAGGCGACGCCATCGGCGTATTCGGCCGGGCTGACTTGGCAATCTGCCACATGCACCTGCCGTAGCCGGGCATTCCAGGCGGCCCGGCCGGGCGGCGCCGCCGGGCGCTCGGCGCGCAGCGCCGCGATGGTCGCCTGGGCATCGGCGGCGATCGCCAGTTCGGCCGGAAACAACCAGCCGAGGAAGCGCGGATCGGCGCAGACATGGACCAGCCGCTGGCCGGCCGCCGGCCAGCTCCAGCCCTGGGTGGTGATGTCGGTCAGCCGGGTGCCGAGCGCTAGGACAAGATCGGCCTCGGCGAAGGCGGCGCGTTGCGCGTCCGGGTTGCGCAGACCCAGATCACCGACATACAGCGGATGGCCGTTCGGAAAGAGGTCCTGGCGGCGAAAGGAGACCGCAACCGGCAGCGACCAGGCCTCAGCGAAGTGCTGCAGCGCGGCACGGCCCTCGATGCTCTCGAAGCCATGCCCGGCCAGCAGAATGGGCCGCTCGGCGCCGCGCAGCAGAGCGGCGAGACGGGCGGCAGCGGCCGGGGCAGGCGGTACCGGGGCGGGCAGGGTCGCGGGCAGCGTCGGTGCGCGGCATTCCATGGCCAGCACGTCTTCGGGCAGCGAGAGCACCACCGGCCCGGGTACGCCGCCCATCGCCATCGCATAGGCGCGGGCGATCAGCTCGGGAACCTGCTCCGGGTCTGTGGCTTCGCCGATCCACTTTGCCACGCCCTGGAACATATTGGCGTAATCGATCTCCTGGAAAGCGTTGCGGCGGAGGTCGCGCTTTTCCACCTGGCCGATCAGCAGGATCAGCGGCACCGCGTCCTGTTCGGCCGTATGGACGGCAATCGAGGCATTGCAGGCGCCCGGGCCGCGCGAGGCCAGCACGATGCCGGGCAGGCCGGTGAGCTTGGCATCCGCCACCGCCATGAAACCGGCGCCGCCTTCCGAGCGGCAGGTGACGAGGTCGAGGCTGTTATGCGCGTGCAGCGCATCGAGCAAGGCAATGTAGCTCTCGCCCGGGACGCAGAAGGCACGGTCGATGCCCTGGGCGGCAAGAAAGTCGACGAGCTTTTCGGCGGCGGTCGGCATGGCGCATCCTGCTGGTGTTTCCCCCGCACTACCCCAGCCGGCACCGCCTGCAAAGTCGCTCCGCCAGGGCGGTTGACAGCACCGGCTGGCCGGCGCGCAATGGCGCGGCAACGCTGCGGTGCCACCGATGGACCACCCGCTACCTGAGACCCTATGGGCGCCGCGCGCTGCGGACCGCGCGCGCGCGCTCGGCCCGCTGATTGCTGCTGCCGCCGACCGCATCGAAGCGGATCGCCGCTTGCCGCCCGAGCTGGTCGCCCGGATGCACGCCGCCAAGCTTTGCCGCCTTATGCTGCCGCGGCAGGCTGGCGGCGAAGAAATCGCGCCGGCGGAATACCTGCGCACGCTGATCGAATTGGCGCGTCACGACGCCTCCACCGCCTGGATCGTCTTCATCTCCAATAGTGCCGCGCTGATAGCGGCTTGGCTGCCGGCGGAGACCGCGACCCGCATCTTTGCCGATCCGGCAGCGACCATCGCCTGGGGGCCGCCCAATGCTTGCATCGCCGATGCGGTGCCGGGCGGCTACCGGGTGTCCGGCCGTTTCGATTTCGCGTCCGGCTGTCGCATCGCCACCTGGATGGGCGCCCATGTCCGGGTGCGGGAACCCGATGGCAGCTTCCGGCTGAACCAGCATGGCAAGCCGACGATTCGCACCCTGATCTTCCCCAAGAGCGAAGCGCGACTGCTTGATGTCTGGAATCCAATCGGGCTGCGTGGCACGGCGTCGGACAGCTATGAGGTCGCGGATGTTTTCGTCCCTGAGGCCTTCAGCGCGACGCGCGAGCAACCTGAGGCACGACGCGAGCAAGGGCCGCTTTACGCCTTCACCCAGCAGGGCATCTATGGGGTTGGTTCGGCCGGTGTCGCCATCGGCATCGCCGAGGCGATGATCGACGCCTTCGCCGAGCTCGCGCTGACAAAGACGCCGCGCGGCGCGCCGCTGCTCGCCGATGATCCGCTGATGCAGGCCGAACTTGCGCGCGGCAGGGCCGCGCTCTCGGCCGCCCGCGCCTGGCTCGACGGCATGCTGGAGGAGATGTACGGGCGCGCTGGGCATGGCGGGCCGCCCTTCGGGATCGAGGATCGCGCCATGCTGCGGCTTGCGGCGGTCAATGCCATCCATGCCGCCGTCGGCGTCGCCGACCGGATGCACAAGGCTGCCGGCGTCGACGCCATCTTCCCCGGCAGCCCGTTCGAGCGGCGCTTCCGCGATATCCACACCGTGTCGCAGCAGATCCAGGCGCGCGATTCGCACTACGTTGCCGTCGGACAGGCCCTACTGGGCCGCGCGCCGCCCAGCTTCCTGTAGCCGGCAGGCGATCCGCTCAGCCGAAGTCAGGCCGGGCGGATCGTATTCCGGAGCGAGCGATGCTCTAGAGCATGCTGCGTTCACATGCGTTCACGCAGCCCGCTCTAGCATGTGTTGGATCGCGCGATTCAGCGCCTTCGGCGATGCCGCCTCAACGCATCGCGCTCTAAGCAAAGTCGTAATTCCATTCGATCCAGGCGGCGACGCCACGGCCCATCACCCATTCCAGGTCATCGCCGCGCAGCCAGGGCAGTTCTTCCGTGAACATCGTGATGCATTGCCGATAGCTGCAAGGCATGCGGGTGATGTCGGTGCCCCAGAAAAACCGCCGCGGGCCATAGGCGTCGAAGATCCGCTGCAGCCCGTCATGCAGGTTGCGGAAGGGATAGGCCGCGGTTGAGTAGCCCGGCGCACCGGTTGCCTTGATCGCCACATTCGGCAGCTTGGCCAAGGCCAGCAGCGCTTCCAGATTGCTGAAGGCGGCCGCGTCCTGCGCGCTCCGCACCAGGCCCAGATGGTCGATGATCAGACGCAGGCCCGGGTGCCGTTCGGCGATGCGGTAAAAGCTTGG
>CAITYE010000448.1 GCA_903896535.1 uncultured Paracraurococcus sp. | reverse complement strand
TGGCGGGCGCCGGCGGTGCGGTCGGGGCGGCGGCGGCTGGTCGCTCCCATAGGCGCGCGGCAGGCGCCGCAGGCGCTGCAGGCGTTGTGGCGGGCGGGCTCTGCCAGGCCGGTGGCGTGCCCGGGGCAGCGGCGGGGGAACGCGCTGGCCGGTTGCTCGGCGCTGCCGGGACAGCTTCGCCCGCCATGACCTTGGCGTATTCCGGCTCGCCCGGCAGCACGACCCGGTCCAACCGGTTGCTGTCGGAATAGCGAGGGTCGTTGGCGGGCTCGACCCGGACCTTGGCCGCGAAGGTGATGTCCTGCAGGTCGGAGAGGCCGCGCAGCATGCGCTTGGCTTTCGCCGGCTCGCTCATATCCTGGGGGTCCAGGCCAAGCGCGCTGTCGATCATGGCCCGGAAGATTCCCTTGGAAATCTTCCAGCCGATCGAGACGCCCTGCTCATCGAGCTTCCCGCCCGAGACGGTGAAGGTCTGCCAGAACTTGCGGCGGATGTGCGGGCCGACCGTGACGGTGAACTCGCAGTCCAGCATCTTGACGTCGCTGCCCGGCGTCTTGGTCCCCTTGAGCAGGCCGCGATCGGCCTCGCCCTGGCCATCCAGCCCGCCCTTGCGCAGCTGCATGATGACCTTCACGAAGCTGCCATCCGGGATCAGGTCGGAGCCGCGCGGCAGTTCGGCATCGTTCATGTCGTAGGTCATGGCATTACCCCTGGTTGGTGCTGGTGGCGTTGATTTTGCGGAGGAGGGCGCCGAGATCGGCGGGCTCGGTCTCGTCGAGCCGGCCGGAGCGATCCTTGGCCGGCAGGCCAAAGCGGTTGCCGGCCCGGCAGACGAGGCGGCGTTCGGTGCCGCGCTGCGGGTCGAGTTGCAGCGTGCCGTCCTGGGCGCGGGAGAACTGCGCGAGGGTCAGGACCTGATCGACGATGCCCGGCAGTTCGCGCGCGGCCTTGCCGCCCTCCATCTGCGGCTGCCAGGTGACCTTGCCGAACTCGTCGGTGTGCTTTTCCAGGATGCCGACCATGATCGTGGTCTTGCCTGGCGCGTGCTGGAGGTGTTTCAGCAGGCCGATGACTTCCCGGGCGAGCAGGCCATAGGCGCCGCGGGTATCGGGCTTGCCGGTTTTTTCCGAGAAGGCTTCCGGCCGGGTCTTGGCCCAGGCCATGGCCTGCCGGGTGAGGTCGGTGATGCTGTCGAGAAAGACGATCGACTTGCTGGCGATCAGCCGCACCAGGTCGGGATGCGCCGCGGCGAGATGCTGATAGTGCCCCTCCGAGAAGAACCCGCTCGGATCGGCTGCCGGGTTCACCCCGCCGATCAGGCAGGCAAGGTCGACGGCATCGTCGAAGCAGCGCACGGGAATGCTGTCGCCGTGCCAGTCCTGCACCGATTTGAGGCCGGCCTCGAGATCGATGCAGACGGTCTCGGCAGCCGGCAGCGTCTTGAGCTGCGTGGTCTTACCTGAGCCGCTTGGCCCGAACAGGGCCACGGTGGTCTTGTTGGCTGCAGCCGATAGCCGCTCATCGGCGGTGACGATACGAAGCGCCATCACACTGCCTCCTGCTTGAGGGTGAGCTTGAAGGTCTGGCGCCCGGACCGGACGGTGCGGGCCGGCTCAAAGGCCTGGCGGATGCGCTCGGGCCAGGCGACATAGGCCCGCTCCGGCACCTTGAGGTTCACCTCCAGGTACTCGCTCGGGTCCTCGCCGCCGGCGCGGATGCGGTCGGCCATGGCGGCGAGTTGCGCCTGGTCCCATTCGACCTTCTTGGGGAGGTCGGCGACCACCTCGACCGCGCCATCCTGAAAGCGGATGGTGCCGGTGTCCTTGCCGGCGCCGGCCCGGACAGCGATGGCGCGCTGCTCGTAGCGGAGCGTGATGGCGGCCTCGATCCATTCCTGAAGCTGCTTGGCGGCATTGAGCGCATCCCGCACATCGGCTTGCAGCAGGGCCAGGTGGCTGGATGGCAGCGCGATGACGTCGCCCACGGGCATGTGGCGGATGTCGGCGAGCGTCGGGCGGTTGGAGATATGGTGGGACATCATGCGGCCTCCGCGAGCAGCTCGGGTGGTGTCAGCATGGCGCGCGCGCTGCGCTTGCTCAGCGGACGGCGGGCGATCACCAGCTCATAGGCAAAGCGCGCCGTGCCGAGGCGCCGTTGCACGAGGAAGCCCCAGCCCGTCGCCGCCAGCTGCGCGGCGCGATGGGCGATTTCATGCACGGTGCGGCGCTGCTCGGGCGACAGCGACGTCGCCAGGAGATCCCGGTCCACAGCCAGCATGCCGACATGGTAAGTGACGCTGCTGCCTGGCGTGGCCGCGGCGACGGCGCGGTAGAAATCACGTTCGCCCATGAACGGTACGTCTGGGACATAGGGGCGGCCGAAAGTCTCGGCGGCAAACTCAGCGGTACTCATGCGTGGCTCCTCCTGCGCAATGCCCTTCACTCTCCCTCTACGTACGAGGGGCCGAATCAGTCTCAGCGGTTTGAGCGACGCGTTCGCATGCGGTAGTGGTGCTCGGGTCCAGGCCAGCGCAGGCGAGCCAGGCGCGGAGATCGCGCAGCCGCCGAAAGACGCTGGCGCGGGATTGCGGCATGCCCTGCTGCACGGAATGGACATCGCCGGTGGCTTGGAGGTGCCGCAGCAGACGCGCCGGGGCGGCCGGCAGTTCGTGCGCGAGGCGCGCAAGATCCAGGCGGCAGCAGGGATCGTCGCTGGCGGGCTGAGTAAGGGAACTGCCATGCGGCAGCAGGTCCAGGTCGATGCCTGGCTCGCGGACGGGGCCTGCGCGACCGGCGGCGCGCATGCGATCGATCACCGCGCGGCGGCAGACCAGCGTGACGAAGGCATCCCAGTTGGCGCGCTGCGGATCGAACTTCGGCTGGCGCTCCAGCAGGTTCAGCAGGAGGTCCTGGCGAAGATCGTCCTGGTCGGCCTGGCTGAGGGCCAGTCGGCGGGCGCCGGAGCGGGCGTAGCGGCTGGCGATATTGAGGGCCGAGGCGAGGTGATCGGGATCCCAGGCCCCGTTGGCGGGGCGGTTTGGGGGTTGCGCTGGCACGTATTCTGGCTCCCTGGCCGTTGCGGTTGCGACGGCGGGAACGGAGCGCATTCGGGCGAGGTCAGTAAACCAATAAAGGCAATAAATCCTGGGCAACAATTCCAGGCATTTCCTGACCACAGGGAAAAGCTGGGGTTTTTGGCTGTCCGGGGACGGCCGCTGAGGCCGGTGTCAATGATACGGGAATTTATTGACCGGGTTTGAGCCTTGGGTCTGGACTCCCATTGGGGCGAGAACATAAATAGAACATTAACGTGTCCCCCGCACGCAACCCGGAGCCAGGAAAGCCCCCCCATGACGACCACCATCGCCTATCCCCATGACGCCGCCACCGGCCTGCCGGAGCCGCTGCCGACCGAGGCCCTCTGGGGCATCGCCGCCCGCCTCCGGGCCGGCGTCGAGCGCCAGCAAAGCCCCTGGGCCCTCAGCCCTCACGCCCTGGTTGCCGCCACCTTGCGGCTCGAGGTGAACGGCCGGACCGTTGCGGCGCGGTGGGACCTGATCAACCGGGTCCGGGACGAGGCGGGACGCGATGTCCTCGGCATCTGCGAGACGGACCCGCAGCTCCCTGGCGTGGCGCTGCTGTCGGTGAATGGCGTCATGGTCAGTGGGCGGCCCGATTTGCAGCTCAGCACCATCGCGCATGAGATCGGCCATCTCGTATTCGACGTGCCCAGCACCTTGCTCCAACCCTCACGCCGGTATCGGTCGGTCCTGGCTGGGCCGGAGGTGCTGAGCCGCGCCGAGGCCAGGTCCGAGCGCCGGGCGAACGAGTTCATGGGCGTGCTGCTGGTGCCGCCGCAGCCGCTGCATCTGCGCCTGGTCCAGGCCGCGCGTGCGGAGGGGCTGCGCATGGTGCACGCCCCGCATCGCGGCCGCCCGGGCCTGCGCGTGCTGGCACCCGACACCCCGCCCGAGGCGCTGGCCGGGGTGACGGCGGCGCTGGCGGGCGATTTCGGCGTGTCCGATCGGTTTATTGCGGTGCGTCTGCGGCGCTACCGCCTGATCGCGGGAGGTCTGTGATGAGCTTTGGGGCAGCAATCCGGGCGCGACGCACGGAACTTGGCATCGGCCTGCTCGATCTGGCCGATCGATTGGAGGTCTCGGCCCCCTATTGGTCGCGGATCGAGCGGGATCTGGAGAGCCCGCCGCGGGACCAGTTGATCGAACGCGCCGCGGCGATCCTCGGCCTGCAGATGGACGATTTGTTCGTGAAGGCCCAGCGGCTACCGCCGGACATGCGCGGCGACATGGAGAAGGTGGTGCGGGCCTATCGCCGGCTGCGCGCGCCACGGGGGGTCAGTCGGGATGTCTAAGAGCATCGCGCGTAAGCCATTCTACGCCTTGGCTGAGGTCTGCGATCGCTGGTCGCTGAGCCCCAGCGACATCGCCGCCTATGCCTTGGTGGGTGAGCTCTCCCTCTCACTGCCGGTGGCCGGCGTCCTGGTCAGCTACCGCAACACCAATCGCGATCCGAACCGTCCGCCCTACGCCATCGCCTGCGAGCAGCGCCAGCAAATCGGCACGATGGAACTGAGCCGGCTCGACGCCTTTACCGCCCTATCGCGGGGTGCTGCCGACGTTTCGCAGTTCTTTACGGAGTCTGGCGACGTGTTGGACCCCATTGATGACCAAGGCGCCCCCCGCCCCCTCCATGTCGAGCGGGCGGACCTGGTCGTGCGGCATGGCGAGCTGGCCCCGTTCGAGGCGCGCCACGCCAAGCTGCCGTCGCTGGAGGCGGAGGTCCCGGGCTCGCCGCCCCCGGAGCGCCGCCGCCGGGGTGCCCCGCCGCAATACGATTGGGAGGGCGTCCTCTGCGAGATGATCGTCGTCGTCAACGAGGAAGGTGTGCCGGCCACGCAAACCGAGATGATGAAGCGCATGGAGGATTGGTTTGTTGAGCGGCTCGGCAGTGACAACGCCCCCAGCCGGAACTCACTCAGGACGCGGGTCCAGCGTTTCTGGCCGCGGATCAAGCCCGATGTCGGCAAACCATCGGCACTCAGCCGCGTCGATCGGTAGGTTCGGGC
>CAITYE010000447.1 GCA_903896535.1 uncultured Paracraurococcus sp. | reverse complement strand
GTCGCTATCCCGGTTCCGTTTGCCTTCCCTCCCCAGCTGTCTCGTCCTGGCGGTGCTCGCGCCCCTCACAGCGGCGCGGGCCGAACCCGTGACGCTCGATGGCGGGCGGAACTGGGGCGGTTGGGACTTTGTCGCCAACGCGCAGACCTCAGGCGTCTGGGTGACGGCGGGGAATCTCACGCGCAGCTACAACATCTTCAGCACGGCCTTTTCCCTGGACGCGACGCAGACGGTCACCGGCACCCCGCTGCCAAGCGGGCCGGGTCGGGACCCCGGCGTCAAGGCGGACGGTACCACCTATGTCGGTGACGGCACGTCCTATACCGGAAATACCTCAGCGAGCCTGTTCACCGGGGCCTGGCAGGCCGGCGACCGTATTCTCGGCATCGGCATTCAGTACACGGGGGGGAATGTCGGCAACTGGTTGTATTTCTACCGCGATAAGGGCGGCAACAACATCAAGCCAGCCTCCAGCTTCGGCGCCACCGATGGCGTCTTTTCCCAAGACCGTGGCGACAGTGCCACCCAGGTCATGGCGATGTGGGGCTATGAGAACTCGCCGGCTCGCGCATTGGCACAGTTGGAAGGCGTCTGGTTCCAATACGGGGGCCAAGACAGCCTCGTCCCCGGGGTCGGCCCGTTTACGAATGCCATTCAACCTTACCAAACCAGCGATCATACCATGGATATGAATACTTCTCCGATACGAATCTACAACATCCTGAAGGCAGGGACGAATAACCAGTTCACCAGCTTCCAGTTTTTGATAAATATCGACGCCACCCTCCGCTCCAATGGCGGGCAAAACTATGATCAGGGTCCCTTCACCTCCGCCGACAAATATGGTTTCTTTGAAGCTGACCTAAGTACGGGTAACTACTACACTTTGAACAGCACCCAGATTTTCGGCGTCGGCCTCGACGTGCCGGAACCCGCCTCCCTCGCGCTGCTGCTGGTCGGTCTCGGTGCGCTCGGCCTGTTCCTGCGGCGGCCGGGCACCCGGCTGATCGCAGCGGCCTGAAGGCCGCGGCACGGCAGTCGCCAAACGGCGGCTGCTCGTGAAGCGATATTTTCCAGAGCAAAAATCCGTTCAGACGATTCCGTCTGAACGGATCTTGTTCTAGCGGCGGGCGCTGTTTGGCCCCGCCCGGTTCAACTGCCGGTGAAGGCTGGCTTGCGCTTTTCCATGAAGGCGCGGCGGCCTTCCTTGTAGTCATTGCTGTCGAAGCAGGCGGACATGGCCATCTTGATCTTCGCCATGTCGCGGTCCGACCGGTCGGCGCAGACGGCCTTGACCGTCGCCTTGTTGGTCTTCAGCGATAGCGGTGCATTGCCGGCCAGCGTCGCGGTCAGCTTGGCGACCGTCGCTTCCAACTGATCGACCGGCACCACCTTGTTGACCAGGCCGATCCGCTCAGCCTCGGCCGCATCGAACCGCTCGCCGCTCATCAGGATCATGTGCGCGTGCGCCGGGCCAACCAGATCGACCAGCGCCCGGACCATGTCGAAGCCATAGGCAATGGAGAGCTTGGCGGCGGGGATGCCGAACTGGCTGTCATCGGAAGCGATGCGGATATCCGTGGACATCGCAATGCCCAGGCCGCCGCCCATGCAGAAGCCACGGATCTGGGCGATCACCGGCTTTTCGTAGTTCATCAGCTTCAGCCGGCCGGCGGAGGTGATCTTGTCGTATTCCTGCTGCGCATCGGCGTTGGATCGCACCTTGTCGAACTGCGAGATATCGGCGCCGCTCACGAAAGCCTTATCGCCCGCGCCCTGTAGCACCACGCAGCGCACGCTGGCATCGGCGCCGAAGATATCCAGCGCCTGGCCCATGCCTTCCCACATGTTCACCGACATGGCGTTGCGCTTTTCCGGCTGGTTGAAGACCACCCGACCGACGCCATCGGTAATGCTCGCCAGGATCTTGCCTTCGGCGAATTCGAACTGCTGCATCATCCGCTCCTATTCGCCGCCGAGGGCGCCCTTGGCCTTGAGGTCGGCGATCTCCGCCGGGCTCAGCCCGGCTTCCGCCATGATTTCCGCATTATGCTCACCCAGCCGGGGGATATCCCGGTAGAAGCCGGTCTCAACCCCTTCGAGGTTCACGGGCTGCGCCACCACATGGATGTCGCCGCGGGTGCGGTGGCGCATCGGCATCGCCATTTCCAGGTGTTGGACCTGTGGGTCCTCAAAGACTTCCTGAATGTTGTTGACCGGCCCGCAGGGGATGCCGACCTCCTCCATCAGGTTCACCCAGTATTCGCTGGGCTTGGTCTTGGTCACTTCAGCGATCACGGCGTTCAGCTTGGCACGATCGGCGCCGCGCCCCTTGGTGCTTTTCCACGCCTCCACCTCCAGCCATTCCGGATGCCCCGCCGCCTTGGCGAAGATGTCCCAGAGCTTGGGCGAGGAGGCGGCGATGTTGATCGGCTTGTCGCTGGTCGGGAACACGCCCATCGGGATGTTCACGGGGTGGTCGTTGCCGGCTTGGCCGGGCACTTCCTTGTCCATCAGCCAGCGCGTCGCCTGGAAGTCCAGCATGAAGATCTGCGCTTCCAGCAGGCTGGTATGGACATAGCCGCCCTTGCCGGTCCGCTCCCGGTCATAGAGCTTCATCATGATGGCCATCGCCAGCAGATTGCCGGCGGTGAGGTCGTTGATCGGGATGCCGACGCGCATCGGGCCGCGCCCGGCCTCTCCGGTAATGGTCATCAGCCCACCCATGCCCTGGGCGATCTGATCGACGCCACCGCGGGTGGAATAGGGGCCGGTCTGCCCGAAGCCGGAGATGCTGGCGTAGATCAGCCGGGGGTTGATGGTCTTCAGGTCGTCATAGGAGATCTTCAGCCGGTGCTTGACCTGCATGCGCATATTCTCGACCAGGATATCGGCCGTCGCCGCCAGCTTCAGGAAAGCGGCATGGCCGGCCGGGTTCTTCAGGTCGATGCAAAGACCGCGCTTGTTGCGGTGCAGGTTGATCTGGTCGAACCCGTCGCGCGCGCCGCCCAGGCCATTATCCTGCCCCGGCGGTTCCACGCGGATGATATCGGCGCCCCAATCGGCCAGGTGGCGCACGCAGGTCGGGCCCGCCCGCGCCAGGGTCAGGTCGAGCACGCGCAGGCCGGCCAGCGGCAGCTTCGTCTCGGTCATCAACTTCGGATCGATTGGGCTTTCGGGCATCTCGGGTCCTCCCGCGGGCCGGATAGGTTAGGCCGGCTTTTCCGGGGTGGCCAGATGGGCGGGCGCATCAGGGCAGCACCGCGATCGCGGTGATTTCGATCAGCGCCAGCGGATGGGTGAAGCCGCCGACCACCACCATGGTCGAAGCCGGCGGCGGGTCGCCGAAATACTGCCGCCGGACGGCGTGGATCGCCTCAAAATGCCGCATATCCGTGATGAAGACATCAACCCGGCACACATCTTCCAGCGTCCCGCCCGCCGCTGCCACCGCCGCCTTGATGTTCTCGCAGACCTGCCGCGTCTGGGCGGTGATATCGCCTGGCCCGACCAGCGCGCCGGTCGCATCCTTGGCCAGCATGCCGGAGACGAAGACCAGCCGCCCCGCCGGGGCGATGATGCCGGCCGGGAAATGCCCCGAGGGCGGCGGCAGCCCGGCTGCGGGAATGCGCTGTTTCGGCATGAAGCCCCCGGCGTTCAACTGGTGCAGCCTATCGGTCACCGCGTCGTGCGTAAACGAAAGCGTGCAGCACGGCCTCGTGATGATCTGCCTTGGAGTTTCCTTGCCTTCGACATGCCAAGGTCGGGTTCACGGCTCTGCATATCGTCAACCGTGACGGCGCGGATCACGACACGGGGGGGCACGCGGCCATGCTGTGGCGGTCAATGGCGGAACGCAGCGGTCTTGCGCTGGCCTTCGATGCAGCGCGCCTGACGCCGGGCGCGGCGGCATTGCTGATCCTGGCGCTCTCGGTCGGGCTTTGGCTGGTCGGGGCGCTGCTGGCGCGCGGGCTGTAGAACAAGGTCCGCGCAGGGCCCTTACAACCGCTCCCAAAGGTGGCTTTCGTCCTCCAGCCGGCCTTGCTCGGCGGCGTGGAAATCCCGCGGGAGACGATGCCGACCAGCCGGCCGCCATCGACCACCGGCACATGCCGAAAACCGCTGTCGCGCATCAGGCGCAGTGCGTCGATCGCCTTCTCCTGCGGGCGCATCGTCACGGGGCGGTGGGTCATGACATCGGCCAGCCTGGTCGTCGCGGGATCGCGGCATTCCGCGAGCATGCGGCAAATCGCATCGCGGCCGGTGAAGATGCCGAGCAGATTCTGCTCAGCATCAGCGACCATGACCGCGCCAATGCGGTGTTCCCGCATCAGGCGACAGGCGTCCTGCACCGTCGCCTCCGGCGGCAGGCAGACAGGCTCTCGGCGGACAATGATATCCCGCATCGGACGATGGTGCATGGCGCCCTCCCCGCGTTCGCCGCGGTTGGTCGCGCGAGGTTAGAGCAATATCCGTTCAGACGGAATCAAGAGCAGCTTATCTAAGGTCTGATGGACCACCGCGTGATCCGTCAGACCGGCGGCTGCGCTAGAGCGCGATGCGTTGAGGCGGAATCGCCGAAGGCGCTGAATCGCGCGATCCAAAAAATGCTAGAGCGGCCCGCGTGAACCTATGTGAACGCAGCATGCTCTGGGGATCGAGCGCGCCGGCGCCATGATCTGCCGGCCCCGCTCACTCCGGCGTGAAGCCAGCCTGCGCCAGCAGGGCCGCGTTGCGCGCGACATCGGCGGCGATGAAGGCGGCGAAGGCCGCCGGCGCCTCGGCCACCGGCTCAAAGCCGAGTGCGCTCAGCCGCTCCACCGTCCGCGGTTCGGCCATGCCCGCGACCAGCGCGGCATTGAGGCGCGCCACGATCTCGGGCGGCAGGCCG
>CAITYE010000446.1 GCA_903896535.1 uncultured Paracraurococcus sp. | reverse complement strand
GCCCAGCTCGGCCGAAGGCGACAGCCTGCGGGCGATGCAGGAAGCGCTGTCACTGCATCTGTCCATGCTCTCTCTGGTCGCCAGCGACGGCGTCATCCCTTATCGCACCCAGCCCTTTGCCGAACAGCTCGCCCGCCTCGCGCCGGCGGATGCGGCGGCGCAGGCGCCGATGACCTCGCTCGGCGAGCAGCTGGCCTATGCGAGCCGCGCCATGATGCAGGCGCCCCAGCTGGGCAGCCTGATCAAGCAGACCGATCCCAACGCCCAGGCGCTGATCGCCGCCATGACCGCGGCGGCGGACCGGCAGGCAAGCCACCATCACGGCAATGCCGCCGCCCTCTCGGGCAATGCCCAGTATCGGGCCGTGCTGGCCCAGATCGCCGAGGGGCTGGCGCTGCTGGCCGCGCGTTCGGGTAAGCTCAGCAAGGGTGAGAGCGCGTATTACATCCGTGCCGCCGAGCACCGTTTGCAACTGACCGACGCCGCCCTGCCGCGCCCAGCGCTGCTGCTGTCCCCGCCGCCGGCGGCGACGCCCGCCCTGCCGCCGCGCTGATGATCCGTTGCCTGCCAGTGCTGGCCGCCCTGCTGCTGCTGCCCTGGACGGGGCGCGCGCAGACTTCGCTGACCCTGCCGGGGGATGGCAGCGGGCTCGGCATCGGCAACGGCGCCTCGCTGAACCAGGCCGGCGATCGCGTGCAGAACCTGCTGAGCCAGTTCCAGCCCCGGCGCGGCGGCGTGATCGCGCTGATGGGCTACAACATGTCACCGGATGGATCGGCCAACTCCCTACAGGTCTCACAGGGCCAGACGATCTCCGGCGGCGCCGCGACGCAGATGACCCTCAGCCAGTTCGGCTCCGGCTTCACATGGGACCGCAGTTTCCCGCTCTATACGGAAGGCTTCGTCGGCTACGCCCGCTACGATCCGCGGTTCCTTTTTACCTCGAGCCCCACTTACAACCAGCCGCTGCGCTGGAACAACCTGGCGGTCACGCTCGGCGTCGGCTGGGACTTCCACCTGACCGAGAACTGGGTGCTGCGGCCGATCTTCAATGTCGCCGGCGGCGGCGCGGCCTCCGACGCCTCGCTCTTTGGCCGCTTCATCGAATACAAGACCGACCTCACCGCCGACGCGCTGACCAAACGGCAGGTGCTGGTCCATGGCACGGGCGGCTCGCTCGTCCTCGCCTATTACGACAAGCGGCCGACCCGGGATATCGACCTGGAGGTGCGTTACACCCAGCTCTGGCTGGAGACCTTCGGCAATACCGTCCCGATCGCGCGCGGCAGTTCGGTACCACGCACGCTGGGGGTCTGGGCCCGCTACCGTTGGCCGATGGGGGTGGAATCCTTCGGCCGGCCAATGCGCTGGGTGGTCGACAGCAACATGACCGCCTATGTCGGCGACCAGGCCAAGGCCCTGGGTTTCAACTGGTCGGCCAAGATCGGCGGCGGGATCGAATGGGATGTCGGCCGCTATGAGGCCGGCGCCGCCGGCCTCACCATTTCCCGCATCCGGCTGATTGGCCGCTACATGATCGGCGACAACAACATCAGCGGCTATTCGATCGGCCTCGGCTTCAGTTTTTAGAGCGCGATGCGTTGAGGCGGAATCGCCGAAGGCGCTGAATCGCGCGATCCAACAAAGGCTAGAGCGGGCTGCGTGAACGCATGTGAACGCAGAATGCTCTAGAGTGGGATGCGTGAGCGAATGCGAACGCATCACGCTCGAAAAAGCGGGACGCGGCCGCAGCCGCGCCCCGCCCCGTTCACGGCCGCTGGTTCGAGAAGACGACGGTACCGGACGCGCTGAACATGCCGCCGACGCCGTGGCAGACGCTGATCTTCGCGCCGGGCACCTGGGCCGGCGCGGTACCCCGCATCTGCCGCACGCTCTCCTGCAGGGCGAACATGCCGTACATGCCGGTGTGGGTGTAAGACAGGCCGCCGCCATTGGTATTGAGCGGCAACTTGCCGCCCGGGCGGGTATGGCCTTCCTTGATGAAGTCCTTCGCCTCGCCGCGCTTGACGAAACCGAGGTCCTCCAGCCCGTACATGGGCAGGTGCGCGAAGGCGTCGTAGATCATCAGGTGATCGACATCCTTGTGCGCGATGCCCGCCGCCTTGATCGCCGTCGGCCCCGCCACCCGGAAGGCGCTTGAGGAGGTGAAGTCGGCCATCTGGCTGACCATGTTGGTCTCGACCGATTCGCCGGTGCCGAGGATGTAGACCGGCTTGGTCGGAAAGTCCTTCGCGCGGTCGGACTTGGTCAGGATCAGCGCGCCGCCGCCATCCGTCACCAGGCAGCACTGCAGGATGCGGAAGGGATAGGCGATCATCCGGCTGTTCAGGACGTCGTCGATGGTGATGAGGTCGCGGAACATCGCCCGCGGGTTCTTGCTCGCCCATTCCCGCGTCACGACCGACACGCGGGCCAGATCCTCATGCGTCACGCCAAGCGTCTTCATGTAGCGCAGTACGGGGATCGGAAACAGCGTGGGCGGTCCGAAGGGGCCGTAGGGGATTTCGAACTGGCCGTTCAGGCTTTCCGGCTCAGCCGGGCGGGGGGTCGCGTTGATGCGCGACTTGCCGCTCTCCCCATGCGTGATGAGGATGGTGTTGGCATAGCCCGCATGGATCGCCGCCGCCGCGTGGCGGACATGCAGCATGAAGGAACAGCCGCCGACCCCGGTGCCGTCCACCCATTTCGGCGTGATGCCGAGGTAATGCGCGATCTGCTGCGGCATCATCGGGCCAACGCAGGCCACGCCATCGATATCGGAGGGCTTCAGGCCGGTCTCCGCCATCGCGTTCAGCGCCGCATCGGCATGCAGCATGATTTGGGACATTCCGGGCACCGCGCCGATCTGTGTCGATTCGGCAGCGCCCACGATTGCGATCTCTCCACGTCCGAGCATGGCGTCAGGCTCCCTTGGTCGGGCGGAAGAGGGGCAGGCTGATATCGTCGTCCATCGGCGTGAAGGCGACCTCCAGTTGCATGTCGAGCACCAGCGCTTCCGGCGTCTGCGGGCAATCGATGATGTTGGTCATCAGCCGCGGCCCTTCCTCCAGCTCAACCACCGCGATCGCATAGGGCGGGGTGAAGCCCGGAACCGGGCGGTGATGGATGACGTAGCTGTGCAGCGTGGCGCGGCCCGAGGCCTCGAAGACGCTGACGTTGCGGGTGCCGGTATAGGGGCTGAAGGGACGTGGCGGGAAATAGGCCTTCCCGGTATCGCCGCAGCGTTGCAGCAGCAGCTTGCCCTGCTTGGCGCCATCCCAGAAATGCTTGGTCTCAGGCGTCGGTTTCGGCTTCGGCCGGCCGGGTTCGAGCATGGTGTTTCCTCTCATTGGCGTGATGGTTCTGATGGGTCTGGCCGGCGGCGTTACATCGCCGGATACCAGCCGTCATGCAGCAACTGGTAGCCATCGCCGCGCCGGGCGAGGTGCAGCAGTCCGGGGAAGTGCATGTGCATACCGGCGACGGCCTGACCCTCGCTCGCCACCTGGTCGAAGACCCGGCGGCGGGTGGCGGCGGCTTGTACCGGGTCGATATCGAACGTCATCGTGACCTCGGGGTGCTGAATCTGGATCTCCGGCAGGTGGATGATGTCGCCCCAGATCAGCAGGCTCTCCCCGCCCGAGGTGATCAGATAGCCGGTATGCCCCGGCGTATGGCCGGGCAGGTGCATGGCGGTGACACCGGGGAAGACCTCGCCACCGGCAAAGAGCTTCAGGCGCGCCTGATACGGCGCGACCTGGGTGCGCCCGGCCATGAAGTTGCGCTGCCGGCTGGTCTCATCGGCCCGGCCCATGGCGGCATCATCGTGCCAAAAGGCGTATTCGGCCTGGTGCATCGCCAATTCCGCCTTGGCGAAGAAGGGCTGGCCCGCGGCATCCGAAAGCCCATTGGAGTGGTCGGGGTGCATATGGGTCAGCAGCACCGTATCGATCGCTGCCGGCGCGACCCCGGCGGCCGACAGATTCTCGAACATCTTGCCGCCGGTTGCCGCCATCGCCGCGCCACAGCCGGTATCGACCAGGGCGATGCGCCCGCCGGCGCGGATCAGGAAGGTGTTCACAGCGGTGCGTCGGGGCAGCGGGCGATGCGCCTCCCGCAGGATGCGCGTGGCGTCCTCCGGCGCGATGTTCTGGATGACGGCCATGGAGCCATCGAGGAACCCGTCGCTGACCGAGGTCACTATGATATCGCCGACCCTGCGATGATGGATCGCGGGGACCTGTTGCGCCGGATGCGTCATGGTCGTTCCTTCCTACCCTGGCATGGAGCCTAACCGATTACGCCCGCATGGCCACCCCCCGCCGCCCCTCGACAGCCGCCCGGCCGGCGGGCAACGTCCGCCGACCGAACTGGAGACCCGCCATGTTGTTCGATTTCGAGAAGCTCGATCCGCAGGATTGCTACAAGCTGGTCGTGTCCTCGGTGGTGCCGCGCCCGATCGCTTGGGTGGTGACCCAGGACGACAAGGGCGTCGTCAACGCCGCGCCCTATTCCTTCTTCAACGCCTTCTCGGACAATCCCGTGGTCGTCGGCTTCGGCGCCGGGCCGAAGGCGCCGGGCGCGCTGAAGGACACGGCTGCCAATATCCGCACCACTGGCGAGTTCGTCGTGAACCTGGTGCCGGAACGGCTAGTCCAGCAAATGAACAAGACAGCGATCGACATGCCACCCGAGATCGACGAGTTGAAGGAAGCCGGCCTCACCACCGCGCCTTCGGCCAAGATCAAGGCGCCGCGCATCGCCGAAAGCCCGGTGGCGCTGGAATGCGTGACCTTCCAGCTGATCCCGGCGGGGCGGCATACCATCGTGCTGGGCCGCGTGGTCGCGGTGCATATCGCCGATGACTGCATGCTGGATGCTGAGAAATTCTACGTCGACACACCCAAGCTTGGGTTGATCGGCCGCATGCACGGCCGCGGCTGGTACACCCGCACCAACGACCGCTTCGAAGTGCCGCGAATTTCGGTCGCCGAATGGGAAGCCGGTCGCAAGGCCGCCGAGTAGGTCCATGGCGCGCCCCCTGACTGCGGGGGGTCGGGGCGCGATGGCGGCCATTCCGGCGCCGCGCCGTCGCGG
>CAITYE010000445.1 GCA_903896535.1 uncultured Paracraurococcus sp. | reverse complement strand
GGTTGGAGCGGCGCGAGAGGCAGGTTTTGCACTGCCGGCATTCCGGCGTGTAGAGCGGAATGACGTGATCGCCAGGCTTCAACGACGTGACGCCCGGCCCGACCTCCCGCACAATGCCGGCACCTTCATGGCCAAGGATCGCCGGGAACAGCCCTTCGGGATCGCGCCCCGAAAGTGTGTATTGATCGGTATGGCAGATGCCGGTCGCCTTCACTTCGACCAGCACTTCCCCGGCGCGCGGGCCTTCGATGTCGATGGTTTCGATCGAAAGCGGCTTGCCCGGCCCCCATGCCACTGCTGCGCGCGTTTGCATTGCCCTGGACCCCTTCGCTGCCGTTCGCCAATTTGCCGCCTGGCATGCCCCAGGTCCAGCATGCCGGGAGGCCGCATGAAACCCTCGCGTCGCATTGTCCTGACCCTGCCGCTGCTGCTACCCGGGCTGGCCAGGGCGCAGGATCAGCCCATTCGCCTGATCGTCAACGGCACTCCGGGCAGCGCGACCGATCTGCTGATGCGGACCTTGGGGGAGGGGCTGTCGCGCCGTCTCGGGCGGCCCGTCATTGCCGATAATCGGGCCGGTGCCGGGGGCTTCGCCTCAGCGCTGGCGGCGCGCGGCGCCCCGGCCGATGGCACTGTCCTGATACAGGCCAATATCGGCGTCGCAGCGCTGGCGCCAATCGTCTTCCGCAAGCCGCCGATCGATCCGGACCGGGAGTTGCTGCCGGTCGTGCATCTGACCGATACGCCCTTCGGCCTTGCAGTGCGGCCGGATGCGCCCGGGGGCGGCACGCTGTCGGGCTGGCTGGGCGCGATGCGCGACCGCCAGGGGGCGGCGATCGCAGTGAACAGCGCGACCGGGCTGCCGCGCTTCGCCGTCCATCTGCTGGCGAGCCAGACCGGCCAGCCTTTCACTCCGGTGATCTATCGCAGCTCCGGCGCCATGATCCCCGATCTTGAGGCCGGGCACGTGCCGGCCGGCATGACGATCGGGGCCGAGTTCATCCAGCAGCACCGTGCCGGGACGCTGCGCCTGATCGCGCAAAGCCAGGGCGAGGGGCGATGGGAGGCCGCGGCAGAGGTACCGCGCTTCAACGAGGAGGGGGTGGATTTCGTGGGCAGCGCCTGGAACGCGCTGTTCGCGCCGCCGGGTACGCCGGCCGCGCTGGCCGAGACGATCGCCCATGAGGTGACGGAAGTCTTGGCCGCCGATGCGACCCGGGCGCGGCTGCTGCCCCTGGGGCTGGAGCCAACCGGGGGACAACCGGCCGCTTTGACCGCCCGGATCGCTGCTGATCGCGCGCGGTGGGCGCCGGTGATCAAAGCCAGCGGCTTTATCGCCGACGAGCCCTGAACCGGCCCGCCGTGGGGCGGGCCGGTGGGAAGGTCTCAGGCCATGCCGGCGGGCAGCTTGCCCCCATTGGCGGCAATCTTCGCCATGACGGTCTTGTGCAGCCAGGTGTTCATCTCAGCGCTGCCACCGAGAGGGCCGGTGTAGCCCAGTTCCTTGGCCAGCGCTTCGCGGTTGGCGAGGCTGCTGTCCATGCCGACCAGCTTCATTAGGTCGACGATGGAGGCCTGCCAGTTCAGCTGCTGGCCAGCCTTGCCGGCCATGTCGGACAGGATGCCCGCGACATCGACGCCGTTGAGCGCGGTGCCGGCGGCGGCGGCGTCAGCGAGAGCCTGTGCGGCCGGGGTCCCGGGGGCCGCATCGCTGCTGCCACGGCCAGTGATGCGGCTGAGCAGGCTACCGAAAAAGCTCATGGTTACTCTCCCTATCTCATCTGCGCCGGGGATCCGGGCACGACGGCGTTTTCATATCACCGGGGCATCGTCGGGGTATAGGGCCCGGCTAATGAAACCCTCGGCAAGCGGAAGATAGCGGCCAAGGAGGCTACGGAGTGCCACCAAGGGTTGCAGATCGTAATCAACCCGCAAGTCAACGAAGGGGAATTCGTTCTCGTCATAGACCAGCAAGGCCGCGGAGGTGACCTCGCCATGCTCGCCCCCGGCGGCCTCGCCGCCCTCCAACGCGATGAGCAGGCGTTCGGCCAGCGTGCCGGAGGCGGCCGCAAAAGCCGCGACCATCGCTGCCGGCACCGTGTCGCTGGACAGGATATTGCCGATCGCCACCACAGCATCGCCATGCGCGGCGCCATGTTCGGGCTTCACCCGGGCACCGTGATGGTGCGCCGTCCGCCCTGCCGGATCGAGCACGGCAAGCTGTCGCCAACCGATATCAGCGCTCGATGCGACCAAGGCCGCGATCGTGGCGGCCGCGTTGCAGCCGGAACGGAGCAGCCCGAGGCCGCGCGGGCCGAGCCGCGGATCGGTCCGATGCTGCGTCAGCACCGCGCCCAGCCGCGGCGCCACAAAGAGGCAGCGGCTGCCGACAGCGATCGAGGAGGTGGTGACGGCGCCGCCGATCTGCCCGGTTAGCGGACAGCGGGCGATCAGGGAAAAGGTCACCGCCGCCGCCCTCAGACGAAGCCGAGGCTGAGCGGTGCGATGGCATCGCCGTGCCGCCCCATATAGTCCCGACCCGCCGCGTCGCGCAGCATGCGCGCCTGACTCTCGGCCAGGATCCCGGCGGCATTGCTGACATCGAGCCGGGTCGGCCGGCCATCCTGCGCCACCGTCTCTCCCGCCACGAAGACCCTTCGCACGGCGCGGTCGGCGGCGTGGAAAACCAGGGCACGCAGGGGATCGCGGGCCGGCGACATCAGGGGATGGTCGAGATCGACCAGCGCCAGATCCGCCGCCGCGCCGGCCGCGAGGCGGCCGAGATCCGGCCGGCCCAGCGCCGCGGCGCCACCCACCGTCGCCGCGGTGAAGACCATGCCCGTCTCCCCCGCCGCCAGGTCGCGCGCGGCATTGCGGGCCAGCACGATCGCCAGGCGCATCTCCTCGATCAAATTATGCGGCGCGCAATCGGTGCCCATCGCCATGCGGACGCCACGCCGCGCGTAATGGCCGAAATTCTTCAAGTGCTCGCCATAGCGCGCGAAGGGGGAGGGGCAATGCGCGACGGCGACGCCGTGTTCGGCCATGAGCGCGAGGTCGCGCTGCCCGTGCCAGCCGATGCTTGGATGCTCATCGAGGAAGATCGCGTGGCCGAGGATGCTGCGCGGCGTCAGCAGCCCGATCTCCGCCGCCCATTGGATCGGCGTCTTGCCATGCCGGGCGATCATCTCCCGCACCTCCACCACGGCCTGGGCGATGTGGGTGGTGAAGGCGCGGCCGGATTGTTCAGCTAATCCAATCGCGTCGCGGAACAGCGCTTCCTCCACCGTGTCAATCTGCGCCGGGAAGACGATGCCGCTGAGCCGGCCGGAGGGATCGGCCTCGGCTTCCGCCATCAGCGCCTGCGCCCGCTGGAAGCCGGCGCGCCCGACGCCTTCGGTCCAGGTCCAGGTCACCGTCTGCGGTGCCGTCATGCCCCAGCGCGCAGAAGCGAAGCCGGGCCCCGCCCAGACCCGCAGCCCGCTTTCACGCATCACGTCGATCCAGCCGGCATAGGGCTCGGACAGATCGACCACGCTGGTGACGCCGCCAGCCAGCAACTCGGCATAGGCCAGGCGCTGCGCCGCCTGCCGCCCGGCCTCATCCAGCCGGAGCGACTGTGCGCGCTCGAACAGCCCGGACATCTGCTGTTCAGGTACGCCGTGATCTTCGCGCACGCCGCGCAGGGCGGGCTCGGTCGTGGGATGGGTGTGGACGTTGACGAGGCCGGGGATGACCAGGAGGCGGTCGCCGGCGATGACTTCATCGACGGCCGGCGGCGGGCTGGCCGGGTCATGCGGGGCGATGCTGGCGATGCAGCCTTCAGCAAGCAGGATATCGACGCCGCGGGCATAGGCGTGGTGCCCGGCAGCAGCGTCCCAGACCACGGCCCAGGCGGCATTGCGGATCATTGTCTTTGGCATCGGGACCTCCTCGGTGGAGCTTCACGCAGCTTGACGGCGCGCGCCAGCCCGCCCGAGCATCAGGCCGGCCTGGGAGGCAAACGATGCAAAAGATACTTATGCTCGCGGCAGCGCTGCTGCTGGGCGCTGCCTGGACGCCAGATCGCCCGGTGCGGGTCATGGTCGGCTTTCCCGCTGGCGGAGCCGGCGACCTGACGGCGCGGCTGATCGCCGAAATGGCCGCTGCCCGCTTTGGCCAGCAGGCCGTGGTCGAGAACCGCACCGGTGCCAATGGCATGATCGCAGCCGAGGCGGTGGCGCGGTCCGGCGCCGATGGGCTGACGGTGCTGCAGTGCCCGATGGGCACCATGACCATCTCTCCCAATCTGCCGGGGCAGAGGCTGCCGGTCGATGTGACGACAGAGATCGTCCCGGTCGCCAATCTTGCCCTCTCGACCTATGGCCTCGTCGTCGCGGCGAACGGTCCCTACAAGGACCTCGCCGGTCTGCTGGCGGCGGCGCGGGCGCAGCCGGGCAAGCTGACCTTCGCCAGTGCCGGCATCGGCAGCGCCCAGCACCTTTCAGGCGAACTGCTGAAGCGGATGGCCAATCTGGACGTGGTGCACGTGCCCTATCGCGGCGGCGCGCCGGCGATCATCGATCTCATCGGCGGGCGGGTGGATTACTTCATCACCAATCTCGCCGATGTCTCCGGGCAACTGCGCGACGGCTCGTTGCGGCTGCTCGCCGTCGCCGATGACCGCGGCCATCCGAGCTTTCCCTCCACGCCGATTTCGGCCCTGGTGCCGGGCTTTTCCATCGCTGGCTGGTTCGCAGTCTGCGCGCCGCGACCTAAGCCGGGAGAGGCGATCGCCGCATGGGCGGCAGCGTTAGAGGTGGGGCTGGCCAGTCCCACCTGGCGGCAACGCCTGCTGGATAACGGGCTGACCCCGAATTTCGAGGGGCCGGACGCGCTGGCGAGCCGCATCGCCGCCAATCGCGCCCAGTTCAAGGCGCTGATCGATGGCGCCGGGATCAAGGCCGAATAGGCGCGGCCTCCTGGTCCTCAGCGAAGAAATCGAGGATCTGAGCCAGGCTCCAGGCCGGGCGTTCCTCCGGAATCCAGTGCCCGCAGCCGAGCGCGACGCCGCCCCGGACATCCTCCGCCACCCGCCGCCAACTCTCAAGCGCGAGCGTGCCGCGGCCGCGCCCGCCTTCGCCGCCCCAGGCGAGCACGGGCATGGGCAGCTTGCCCTGTTCCGCCAGGATCGCCTGGTTGTCGCGGACATCCTGCTGCATGGCGCGATAGAGTTTGAAGCCGGCGGTCATGGCGCCGGGCTGGCGATAGGCGCGGATGTATTCCTGCTGCGCGGCTTCGGCGATCGCGTCCTCGCGCATGCCGAACTGGCGGTAGAAGAAGCGGAGATAGACATCCTCCCGCCCCGCCGTGAGGTCCTCCGCCAGGCCAGGTTCCCAATGCAGCCCGTGGTGCCAGCGATTGTTGAACATCACCGGCGTGCCATCGCCCGGCACCGGCACGTCGAAGATCGCCAGTCGGCGCACCGCCGCCCGATGGGCCGCGGCCAGGGCGAAGGCGACCGCCCCGCCCCAGTCATGGCCGACCAGGAAGAAGCGCTCCTCCCCCAGCGTCTCCGCCATCAGCCGCCAGCAATCCTCGGCCAGCGTCCGCTTGTCGTAGCCGCCGGCGGGGCGCGAGGAATCGCCGATGCCCCGCAGATCCGGCGCGATGGCGCGGTACCCCGCGGCAGCGAGCCCGGTCATGATGTCACTCCACATGAACCAGGTCTCCGGCCAGCCATGCAGCAGCAGCACCGCCGGTCCTTCGCCTTCGGTGACATAGTGCAGCCGAACCTCGCCCAGATCGGCGAAGTGATGGGTGCGGGCGCTCATGGCCGCAGCCCGTGCGCGCGCTGGCCGGGTTCCAGGACCCGGCGTGCGAGGCCGGCGAAATCCGTCAGCAGGTGGCGGGTCTGGCGGGGATCGATGATCTCCTCCACCCAGAAGGCCTCAGCAGTGCGCAAGGGGCTACGGAGTTTCTGCAGACGACCCTCTATCTCAGCCAGCCGTGCCGCGCGATCCGGCGCTGCGTCGAGCTCGGCGCGATAGGCCGCCTCAATCCCGCCTTCCAGCGGCAGGCTGCCCCAGCGGGCCGAAGGCCAAGCGTAGCGCACCGAATAACGGCTGGCCGGCTGGTGCACCACGCCGGCGACGCCGAAAGCATTGCGCAGGATCACCGTGCACCAAGGCACAGTGGATTGGTTCACCGCCGCCATGGCGCGCACGCCCCAGCGGATGGTGGCGCGCTGTTCCGCCTCCAGCCCGATCATGAAGCCCGGGCAGTCCATGAGGTAGACGACCGGCAGGTGGAAGGTCTCCGCCAGATCGACGAAGCGGATCACCTTGGCGCAGGCATCCGCGGTCCAGCTGCCGGCGTAGAACATGGGATCGCCGGCCATCAGCGCGACCGGCCGGCCGTTCAGCCGGGCTAGGCCGGTGACGAGGGAGCGACCGAAATAGCGCCCCATTTCGAAGAAGCTGCCGTCATCAACCAGCTGTTCGATCAGCGGGCGGATGCGATAGGGCTGGCGGATATTGCGCGGAATTGCTGCCAGCCAGCCTTCTTCGATCCGTTTCGGGTCGTCGGCGCAGGGTGTGACCGGCGGCAATTCCCAGACATGGCCGGGGAGGTAGGAGAGGAAGCGCCGCGCTGCGGCGAAGGCTTCCTCCTCCGTCTCGACCGCGTGATCGATGGCGCCTGACTTGGTCTGGATTTCCCATCCGCCGAGCTCGGTCTTCGAGAGGTTATGGCCAAGCGCATTCACCACCGGCGGCCCGGCGACGAACATCGCGCTGGTCGCCTTTGTCATGATCGAGAAATGCGTCGCCGCCAGCCGCGCCGCGCCGAGCCCGGCGACCGAGCCAAGGCCGAGGCCAACCACCGGGACTCGCGTGAGGTTGTCGCCGGTGTGGTGATAGAGCCACTGCCCGCCGATGCCGCCCGGCAGGTTGGCTCGCCCGGTCGTCTCGATCGTCTTGACCGATCCGCCGCCGCCCGATCCCTCAATGACCCGAATGATCGGCAGGCGGAGATCGGCGGCCATCCGCTCCGCAGTGATCGGCTTGTCGCGGATCGTCGCGTCGGCGCTGCCGCCGCGCACGGTGAAGTCATCACCGACGATCACCACCGGCCGACCATCAACCAGGGCGCGGCCCATGACGCAATTGCTGGGCGTGAAGCCACTGAGATTGCCGCCGGCATCGTAGTCCGCCCGCCCGGCGACGGCGCCAACTTCGTGGAAGCTACCGGGATCGGCGAGGCCCTCGATCCGCTCACGGACCGTTAGCCGCCCGCCTTCATGCTGACGATGCACCTTGTCCGGGCCGCCCATGGCTTCGGCCATGCGCTGCCTTTTGGCGAGTTCGTCGAGTTCGGCTTGCCAGCTCATGCCGCACGTCTCCGGATGAAATCGAGTGTCGCCTGGGCGCAGATCCCAGGGTGGGTAGCGGCGACGTGGTAGCTTTCGCCCGGCAGGATCAGCAGCTCGGAAGCGGCGATCTGCCGCTGCCAGTCGCGCGTTGCCTCGACCCCATCAATGCCGCTGCGGTCGGTGGTGACGACGAGCGTCGGCGCGGCAATGTGCGGCAGGTCGGGCCGGACATCGAGGCCGGGGACACCGCCGATGAAGCCGATCTGGGTGGAAAAGGCGGTCGCGCCCATCAGCTTGGTCCAGCCTTCCAGCATCGCCGGCGGGCAATCGCTGCCGAGCCGCCCGGGCATCGTCCAGCGCGCCCAACTCTCAACGCCATGCTGTGCGATGTGCTGCACCCAGCTGGCGTGTCGGTCGCCGAGGGAGGCCTGGCCGGAGACGAGCGTGCCGAGCAGCGTCAGCGAGCGGACCCGGCCGGGATGCGTCGCCGCCATGCGCATCGCCAGTGGGCCGGCGACCTTCGCCGCCACCACATGCGCCTGATCGACGCCGAGGTGGTCAAGCAAGGCCAGGAAATCCCCGACCAGCTCATCGACGCTCCAGGCATAGTCGCGCGGCATCGGGGTGCTTTGCCCGAAGCCGCGCATATCGGGGCGGATGCAGCGAAAGTGGCGGCCCATCAGCGGCATCCAGGCATTCCAGGCCAGGCCGCTTTCCGCATTGCCATGCAGCAGCAGCATCGGCGCGGGGCTATCCCAGGCATCCGCGAAGCCTTCGTCGCGGTAGTACAGGGTGCAGTTCGGAAGGGTCAGCTCGGGCATGGGGCGATCAATCCGGGGTGATGCCGGCATCGCGCACCACACGCCGCCACTTGGCGATGTCCCGGGCGATGATTTCGGCGAATTGGGTCGGTGTGGTGGGCATCGGCTCGGTGCCCTGGCGGGCGAAATCGGCGCGCACCGCCGGGTCGGCGAGGATCGCCTGCACCTCGGTCCCATAGCGGGCGATGATCTGCTCTGACGTCCCGGCCGGGGCGAGCAGGCCGTTCCACGCCGTCGCCTCAAAGCCCGGCAAGCCGCTTTCGGCGATGGTCGGCACCTCCGGCAGGGCGGCAAGGCGGCTGGCGGTGGAGACGCCGATCGCCCGGACCTTGTCGCCCTGCAACAGCGGCAAGGTGGTGATCGGCGGATCGAGGAACATTGCGACCTCCCCCTTCATCACGGCCGCATGGGCTTCCGGCGCGCTGCGAAAGGGGACGTGGATCATCTCGATCCCGGCCATGGAACAGAACAGCGCATTGGCGAGATGGGCCAGCGATCCCGCACCGACCGAGGCATAGGCAAGCTTTTCCCGCTTCGCCCGCGCGATCAGGTCAGCCGCGCTGCGGTCTGGGCTTTCCTTCGGCACCAGCAGCACGGTCGCGACCGTTGAGACGGCGGAGATCGGCGCCAGCTCGCGCTCGGTATCATAGGGCAGCTTGGCTTTCAGCGCGGGGTTCGCGGCGTGGCTTGGGAACACCATGAGCAGCGTCAAGCCGTCCGGCTTGGCCCGTACCACCGCTTCCGTGCCGATGATCCCAGACGCCCCGGGGCGGTTCTCGATCACCACCGGTTGGCCGATCCGGGGGGCGAGCTGCTGGGCGACGATGCGGGCAAGGAGATCGGTGATGCCGCCCGCACCAGTCGGGACCACGATCCGCACCGGCCGGTCCGGCGCCCATTGCGCCCGCGCGGCAGGCGCGGCGAGCAGCCAGGGCAGGGCAAGCGCCAGGCGGCGTTGCATCACGGCGTTTCCTCCTTTGCCGGTAAGTCTCGCCCGCCCGTGCGCTTCACTCAACCGCTGTATTTGGCCTAGAGTATCGATGGAGGAGTATTGCCATGTCCGCACCGGAAGCCTGCATCATCGGCTGGGCCCACACGCCCTTCGGCAAGGCCGAGGAGCCTGACCTGGAAAGCCTGCTGGCCCGTGTCGGGCGCGCCGCGATCGAGGATGCCGGCATTAGCCCGGCTGAGATCGATGCCGGCTTCATGGGCGTCTTCGGCGAAGGCTTCACGAATCAGGGCTTCCCCAGCTCCCTCATTCTGCAATCTGTGCCGGAGCTGCGCTTCAAGCCGATCACCCGCTATGAGAACGCCTGTGCGACCGGAACCGCGGCGATCCACGGCGCACTTGATTTCCTGGCCGCCAAGCGCGGGCGCTTCGCCCTGGTGCTCGGCGCCGAGAAGATGACCGCGACCCCAGGCGCCCAGGTGGGCGAAATCCTGCTGAACGCCAGCTATCGCAAGACCGAACAGGATATCCAGGGCGGCTTCGCTGGCGTCTTTGGACGCATCGCGGAAGCCTATTTTCAGCGCCATGGCGACCAGTCCGACGCGCTTGCGGCGATCGCCGCCAAGAACCACAAGAACGGCGTCGATAATCCCTGGGCGCAGATGCGCAAGGATCTTGGCTTCGCCTTTTGCCGGGCCGAGAGCGAGAAGAACCCCTTCGTCGCCCCGCCCTTGAAGCGCACCGATTGCAGCCTGGTCAGCGACGGCGCCGCCGCCCTGGTCCTGACCGATGCTGAAACGGCGAAGGCCATGGCAAAGGCGGTGAAGTTCCGCGCGGCGGTGCAGGTGAACGATTTCCTGCCGATTTCCGCTCGCGACATCACCCGCTTCGAAGGGCCACGGGAAGCCTGGTCGCGTGCCCTGGCGGAGGCCAGCCTCGGTGCGGTGACCGATCTCTCCTTTGTCGAGACCCATGACTGCTTCACCATCGCCGAGCTGCTGGAATACGAGGCGATGGGACTGACGGCGGAAGGGCAGGGCGCGCGGGCG
>CAITYE010000444.1 GCA_903896535.1 uncultured Paracraurococcus sp. | reverse complement strand
TGGCTGAACCGCTGTCGCCGCCTGGCCAAGGATTGGGAATGCTTGAACCAGAACGGCCTCGCCTTCCTGCGCTGGGCTTCAATCCGGATGATGATCAGAAAGCTCTGTCAAAACACCAAATCATCCCGGATCGACTCTTAGAGCAGGATGCGTCCGCATTCGCTCACGCATCCTGCTCCCACGTTTGTTGGGTCCTGGGAGCCATCTCATGCCTGAGACGGTCCCCGTGACCCTCGACGTGACGCCCGAGGCTGCGGCCGCGCTTCAGGATCCCGCCACCCGTGCGCGGGTCGAGCGCCTGGTCAGTCGCGCGGCACGCCTGGTAGGCGCCGGGCATCTGTTCGCGGCGATGGACGCCCTTTCCGAGGAGGCGCGCCGCCGCGGCCTCACCGACGAGATCCTGCAGGAGGAACTTGCCGCTTATAACGCCGAGCGCTGATAGGCTCCGGACCCAGGAGACTTCCATGCCCGACACCGTTCCCGTGACCATCGAGGTCGAGCCCAGTGTCGCCGCGGTGCTTGGGGACCCCCGCACGCGTGCCGCCATGGGTCGCCTGGTCAGCCGGGTGCTCAACCCGCGCCCGGGCCCGAGCGAGTTGGCGCAGGCTATCGCCGCCGCCAAGGCCGAGGCGCGCGCCGCCGGCCTGACTGACGCTGATATCGATGCTGAGCTCTCGGCCTACAACGCGGAGCGACGCGGCGGCCCCGCGGCGTGATCGTCTTCAACGCCTCGGCTGTGGTGAGCGCGGCGCTGCGCGAGGACGGCGTGCCCGAGCGGGCGTTGTTGCGCGCCGAGGAAACCGACGTCTTTAAGCTCTCGGCCGAGGTGGACGCGGAGATCGCCGGCGTGCTGGAGCGGCCCCGCTTTGCTGCGGCGATCTAAGCGGCGCGGCGGGCGCGCATCCGCGCCTGCGCCACCAAGCGCAAGGTCTCCGGCGGCACCATGAGCGAGGATGGCCGGACCGCCCGCGATGTCCTGCTCGGCCTGATGAAAACCTGCCGCAATCTCGGCGTCTCGTTCTACCGCTACCTCGACGACCGGCCGCGCGTCCCAGGCGCCATGCCCATCCCGCTGCTACCGGACCTCGTCCGTCAGGCCGCCACCCCCACCTGACCAGCCAGCCGTGCCCGGGAATCTGCCCCGCTTACCCGTAACCCGAGCTAACCATTTGAGATATAAGGCAAGCTCTTCCGCTGGGTGGGGTCCCGATCGACGCCGATCGGGACCCCACCGCCCCACCAATACCCTAGCCATTTCAAGCGCTTGTGGCCAAATTCGATAGAGGTCCCAGTTCGGCGCTTTTTCACAGCAGCCTGCTTGTGCGGGGTTTTCACCACTTCGGGGACGCTACCAAGGCGCCGGCGTTGTTGACCAAAGCAACGTGTTTCAATCCACGCCCCGCAGGGAGTGCGACGGTCAGCTGCCTGCTACACCACAACTGGGGACACGACCGGTAGAACAGCGCTTCCAGTGCCGCGCGCTTATCGGTCGTGCGCGGCCGGCCGCAGGGCGTGGCTTGCGGAATCAGCGCCTCGAGCCGCGCCCACTGCGCGTCATTCAGGTTGCTGGGAGACCCGCCGCCAGGTTGCTGATACGCTGCACATCATCCGGGTCAGCAAGATCCACCGCGACTAAGCTTGACGAGTCAGCCGCCGAGATAGGCGGCGCGGACCTCGGGGCTGGCGAGCAGTTCCGCCCCAGTGCCCGCCTGTACCAGCTGCCCGGCCTCCAGAAGATAGGCGCGGTCAGCCATCTGCAGCGCCGCCATGGCGTTCTGTTCGACCATCAGCACCGTGGTACCCTTGGCGCGGATTTCCCGGACGATGGCGAAGACCTGCTCCACCAGGCTGGGCGCGAGGCCAAGCGAGGGCTCGTCGAACATCACCAGACGCGGGCGGGACATCAGCGCGCGGGCGATCGCGAGCATTTGCTGTTCGCCGCCCGAAAGCGTGCCAGCGGCCTGGGAGAGGCGTTCCCGCAGGCGGGGGAAGCGATCACACATCGCCGCCAGATCCGCGGCGATGCCGCCATGGTCGCGCCGCAGCAGCGCCCCCATCTCCAGGTTCTCCCGCACGCTCAGCTGCGGAAAGACGCGGCGGCCTTCGGGGCAATGGGCGATGCCGCGGGCAATCACCGCGCGCGGGGACAGCCCGCCGATCGCCTCCCCGCCCCAGGTGATCCGCCCCGCCTGCGGCTTCAGCAGGCCGGAGATTGCCTTCAGCGTGGTCGACTTGCCCGCGCCATTGGCGCCGATCAAGGAGACAAGCTCGCCATCCCGCACCTCCAGCGAGAGATCCTGCAGGGCAAGCGGGCCACCATAGCCGACCGAAAGCCCGTCAAGCCTGAGCATCCGCGCCTTCCCAATGCCCGCTGCCGAGATAGGCGCTGATCACCTCCGGGTGCTGCCGGATCTCGGCCGGCGAACCCTCCGCGATGATGCGCCCCTGATTCAGGACGCAGATGGAATCCGAAATCTGCATCACCATCGCCATGTCGTGTTCAACCAGCAGCACCGTCATGCGGCGGTCCCGGAGCTTCTGGATCAACTCCATCGCCGCCTGGGTCTCCGACGGGTTCAGCCCGGCGGCGGGCTCGTCGAGCAGCAACAGCCGGGGGCTGACGATCGCCGCCAGGACGATCCCAAGGCGCCGCTGCTCGCCATAGGCCAGCACCTCCGCCGGGGTATCGGCGCGCGCGGCGAGGCCGACGAAATCAAGCATCGAATGCGCTTCCGCCAGCAGCCGCGCCTCCTCTCGCCGCTGCGCAGGCGCGCGCAGCAGGGCGCCGAGCAGCCCTGCACGGCCGCGGCCATGCAGAGCAATCAGCGCGTTCTCTAGCACCGTGCAGCCGGCAAAGACGCTGGTGCGCTGGAAGCTGCGCACGAGGCCGCGGGTTGCGATGCGTTCCGGCGGCAGGCCGGTGATATCGGCTCCGTCGAACAGCACGCGCCCCTTGGTCGGGCGCATATAGCCGCTGATGACATTGAAGGCGGTGGTCTTGCCCGCGCCGTTCGGGCCGATGAGGCTAACGATCCGCCCTTCCGGCACCTGGAAAGACATATCAGCAATCGCCACGAGCCCGCCGATATGCACGGCGAGGTTCCGGACTTCGAGCAGCGGCCCGATCATGCGCGCCGCCGCAACAGGCTCTGGACGCCCGGCACGATGCCGCGCGGCAGAAACATGACGAAGAGGATCATGGCCACGCCGTAGATCACCCATTGCAGTTCCGGCGCAGCGCGCCCGCGTAGCAGGTCGGGGATCAGGCCGAAGATCAGCCCGCCCACCACCGGGCCCCAGAGCGTCCCCTTGCCACCGGTGACGACCATAATGACCATGGTCACAGTGTAGATGAACATGAAGACGTCGGGATCGACGATTCCCATATAATGCGCAAAAAGGCTGCCCGCGGCCCCGGCGATTCCGGCCGAGACGACGGCGGCCACGACGAGATAATGGGTCACGGGAATACCGACCGACCGGGCCAGTGCCTCATTGCTGCGCAGGGCGATCAGCGCCCGGCCGATCCGCGATTCCACCAGTTGGCGCACCAGCAGGAAGGCGAGCACCCCGACCGCCAGCACCAGCCAATAGGTCTGCGCCTTCGTCACCAGCGGCACGACGCCAAGACCAGGCAGCCACAAGGAGACCGGGGGGATCGAGATCAGCGCCATCGGCCCCTGGGTCAGTTCCACCCAGTTCAGCGCCACCATTCGCAGGACCTGTGCAAAGCAGATGGTGATGATCACGAAATAGGCACCGCGCACCCGGAAGGCGAGCCGTCCCAACATCCAGCCGAAGGCGCAGGCGACCAGGATGGCCATGAGAAAGCCGAGCCACACCGGCTGCGGGTCCACCCGTAGCCGCAGGCCGAAGCCAATCCCGATATCGAAGCCGAGGGACGTCAGCGCCGAGGCATAGGCTCCTAGGCCGAAGAAGGCGCCATGGCCCAGGCTGAGTTGTCCAGTATAGCCAAGCAGCAGGTTCAGGCTGATGGCACCAATGACGAATATGCCGGCCAGTGTCAGCACCGCCAGGACATAAGGGTTGGGCACCAGCACCGGCACGGCCGCCAGCGCCGCGACGAAAGCCCAGGGCGCATTGCTCACCCAATCCGCTCCCTCGCCGGCACGAGGCCCTGCGGGCGGAGGACAAGCACGGCGATGATCAGCAGGAAGCCAAAGGTGTCGCGGTATTCGGTCGAGAGGTAGCCGCCGGCGAACTCCTCGACGAAGCCTAGCGCGAAGCCCCCCAGCGTCGCCCCGGGCAGGCTGCCGAGGCCGCCGAGGATGACGATCGCGAAGGCCTTCAGCCCGACCAGATCGCCCATGGTCGGAGAAGTCATGAAGACCGGGCCAAGCAGCGCACCGGAGGCGGCGGCGAGGCCGGAGCCAAGCGCGAAGGTGGCAGTATTCACCCAACCCACCCGCACGCCCATCAGCGCCGCCGTCTCCGGGTCCTGGAAGGTGGCGCGCATGGCCATGCCGGCGCGGCTCCGTTCTAGCGCCAGCCAGAAGCCGAGCAGCATCAGCACGGAGACGACCAGCACGAACAGCCGGAGCGGCAGCACCGAGACGGGGCCGAAGACCAGCGGGGAGCCGTCGAAGGGATTCGGCGTCAGCTTGGCGACGCCGCCCCAGGCGAACATCTCAAGGTTCTGCATCGCCAGCATGGCGCCGATCATCACCAGCATGACGCTGTCGATATCGGCCTTGCGCATGGGGCGCAGCAGCGCGACCTCCAGCAGCGCGCCCAGCGCCACGCCGGCCAGTGTCGCCAGCGGCAGCGCCAGGAAGTAGTTCACGCCGCCCAGGACGATCAGGCCATAGGTGATGTAGGCCCCGAAGGCGTAGAATTCGCCATGGGTGAAGTTCACCACGCGCATCACGCCGAAGACGAGCGTGAGGCCGATGCCGAGCAAAGCATAGGTGCCGCCCAGCACCGTGCCATTGACGAGGTGCTGGAGGGCCTGATCCATCAGAGCAGCGAGGTCTTGCCCTCGCTCAGCTGCACGATGGTCACATTGGGCCGGTTCTGGCCGCTCTCCTGGCCCGCCGGGCCTTCCTTCACGAAGGCGATGTCGCCGTTGATGCCGGGAATCTTCACCTGCCACAGCGCCTGGCGGATCGCCTCCGCCTCCGGCTTCCCGGCGAGGCGGATCGCCTCCTTCACCGTCAGCATGGCATCATAGCCGCGATAGCCCTCGGTCATCCCGCCGAAATCCCAGCCGCGCTTGGTCCACTCCTCCGTGAAGGTGCGGGCGATCGGGGCATAGGGCGCGCGCTCGGAGAACCAGGGCGCGAAGAACAGGATGTGATAGCTCGACCGCCCCGCCGGCAGCGGGTTGGCGACCAGCTGGTCCGGAAAGGCGCCGCCGGTGGTCACCATGCGCTTGTTCAGCCGCTGTTCGACCGCCTGGCGCAGCGCCAGCGTGGTCTGTTCGACACCGCTGGTGATGAAGACAGTATCGGCATCGCTCTGCTTCAGCGCGGTGAGCTGCGCGGCGAGGTCGGTCGCCTCCGGCGTCATCGTCTCGGTCCGCCCGGTAGCGATACCCTTGGCGGCGAGGGCGGCGGCGAATTTCTCCGCCGCGCCGCGGCCGAAATCATTGTTCACGGAGAGGAAGTCGATCTTGCGGATCGGCGGGTTGAACTTGCCCAGCTGCTCCGCGAAGGCGAGGGCTTCCATCTCGCTCGTCGGCGCGATGCGGAAGACATAGGGATTGCCGCTGGTCGTGATGCGCGCGGCGGAGGAGGTCTCCACCACCATCGGCACCTTGTATTCGAGCAGCTTCGGCATGATCGCCAAGGTAAAGGTGCTGCTCCAGGCGCCGATCAGCACCGGCACCTTGTCGCTCAGCACCAGCTTCTCGACGCTGGCGACGGCCTCGCGCGGGTTCGACTTGTTGTCCTCAAGCACCAGCTGGATCGGCCGGCCGAGCACGCCGCCTTCGCGGTTCAGGACATCGAGGGCGATGCGCGCGCCATTCGCCACATAGGTGCCGGAGGCGGCGACCGCGCCAGTCAGCGGCTGGGTCATGCCGATCTTGATGGGGTCGGCCGCGGCGCCGGGGCGCGACAGCGCAGGCAGGGCAAGCCCCGAGAGCAAAAAGGTACGGCGTTGCAACATGCGAGGGGACCCCGGCGCTGAAGATCGGCCGAAGCGGCGGCCTTGGCGACGTGGCAATGCAAACCAAGTGCCATGGGCGACGCAGCACGCCATGCACCGATTGCGGCAGAGGCGCCCAGCCCTTGGGCGGCGCTGTCGCCGGAATGGTCAGGACATTTTCGCCTTCGCGGTGGTTCGGGGACGCTCCGGCTGGCATAGGGATTGCGTCGCCCGACCCACTTTGAGCCAGGAGAGGCTGATGTCCGAGACCTTGCCCGCCGATACCCTGCTGCGCGGCGGCCATGTCATCGACCCTGCGCAGGGTCTGGATGGCATCATGGATGTCGCGGTGCGCGACGGGAAAATCGCCGCCATCGGGCCGGCCCTAGCGATGCCGGCGAAGGAGGTGATCGATGTATCCGGCAAGCTCGTCCTGCCGGGGATGATCGACACGCATGCGCATGTATTCCGCTACGTGTCCGGACGCTTCGGGCTGGACGCCGACATGGTCGGCGTGCGCAGCGGCGTCACCACCCTGGTCGACCAGGGTGGACCGGCCGTGCTGACCTTCCCCGCCTTCCGCGAGTACATCGTCAAGCCCAGCAAGAGCCGCGTGCTGGCCTTCATCTCCGCCTACATGGTCGGCGGCCTGGAAGGCCACTACTACCCCGAACTCTACGGCCCCGAATGCATCGCCGTGGACGACACGATCCGCGCCGGGCAGGCCAATGCCGACCTCGTCTTCGGCGTGAAGGGCCATGCCGAGATCGCGGGCTTCGCGCGCTGGGGGATCGACGCGATGCGCAAGGCCGCAGCAATCGCCCGCGGTCTGGGCCGCCCGCTTTACATCCATTTCGGCCAGCTTTGGCCGATGCCCGGCGATGGCCGCACGTATGATGCGGACAGCATCCTGCCGGAAATGCTGGAGATCATGCGCCCCGGCGACATCCTGGCGCATCCCTTCACCCGCCATCCCGGCGGCTTCGTCGACCGGCACGGCATGCTGCACCCGGTGGTGCGGGAGGCGATGGCGGCGGGGCTGAAGGTCGATGTCGGCCATGGCAGCCATTTCAGCTACCGGATGGCCCGCCGGGTGATCGATGCCGGCGTCATGCCGGACACGCTGGGCGCCGATATGCACGGCTACAACACCACCCTGCCGAAGCCGCAGGGCACGCCGGACGCCCACCCCGACGATACCGAGAACCACCTCTTCGCGGGCAAGCAGAACTTCTCCCTCGCCTCGGCCATGACCAGTATGCTCGCGCTCGGCATTCCCCTGCCGAAGGTCGTGGACATGGTCAGCCGCGCGCCGGCGGCGATGTTGCGCAAGGAAGACGAACTCGGAACGCTGAAGCCGGGGATGGTCGCCGATATCTCGGTCCTGCACGATGAGCGCGGCCGCTTCAGGCTGGAGGATAACGAAGGCACGCAGATCGTCGCCGAACGCTTCCTGCGCCCTGCCTTCTGCCTGCGCGAAGGCATCCGCTTCGATGCTGACGCCGAGGTCCTACCCCGCGCGGTGCTGGCCGAGGCGGCATGACCGTTTCTGGGAAGGGTGTCGGCGCCTCGCTTAGGCGCAAGGAAGATCGCCGCTTCCTGCAGGGGCGCGGCCGCTATGTCGGGGATATCCGGCCGGCTGGCGTGCTGGAGGTGGCCTTCCTCCGCTCCCCGGTCGCCCATGCGCGGCTGCGCGGCGTGCAAAAGCCGGCGCAGGGGCTGGTCTTCACCGCCGCCGATCTGCTGGAAATTGGCCCGATCCGGGCGAATTCGGCGTTGCCGGGATTCCGCGCCTCCGACCAGCCGGCGCTGGCGCGCGACAAGCTGCGCCATGTCGGCGAGCCCATCGCCGCCTGCCTCGCCGAAAGCCGCGCCGCGGCCGAGGACCTCGCCGCCGCCTGCCTGCCGGACTACGAGGAACTGCCCGCGGTCAGCGACATGCTGGCCGCGCTGGCGCCCGACGCCCCACTGATCCACGAGCATTGGAGCGAGAACGCCTTCCTCGAAACCAAGCGGGAGGACGAGGTCGCTGATCTCGACGCCATCGCCGCCGCCAAGGTCCGCCGCCGCCTGCGCACGGCGCGCCAGAGCATGGCGCCGATCGAGGGGCGCGGGGTGATCGCAGAATGGGACCCGCGCCTGGAACAGCTGATCGTCACCAGTTCCACCCAGATGCCGCATGTCACAAAATCCGGCATCGCCGAATGCCTGGGGCTGGATGAGGGGCAGGTTCGGGTGATCTCCCCCGATGTCGGCGGCGGCTTCGGATACAAGGGCATCCTGCTGGCCGAGGAGCTCGTCTGCGCCGCGCTTGCGATCCGCCTGGGGCGGCCGGTGCGCTGGCTGGAAGACCGTTTGGAACAGCTGACCGCGAACGCCAATTGCCGGGAGCATTTCTACGACGTTACCGCCTGGGCCGATGCCGAAGGCCGGCTGCTGGCCTGCGAGGTGGAGGCGGTGGTCGATGCCGGCGCCTATTCCGCCTATCCCTTCAGCGCCTGCCTGGAAGCGGCGCAGATCGGCAGCATCTTCCCCGGCCCCTACACGCTGCCGCGCTTCCGCTTCCGCACCGTCTCCGCCTGCACCAACAAGCCGCCGATCCTGCCCTATCGCGGCGTCGCCCGCACCGGCGTCTGCTTCGCCATGGAAACCACGCTGGACGCGCTGGCCCGCCAACTCGGCATCGACGCGGCGGCGATCCGCGCGATCAACCTGGTGCCGCCCGAGGCGATGCCTTACCGCAACCTCGTCGGGAAGGTGTTCGACAGCGGCGATTATCCCGAAGCCCTGCGCCGCGCCGTCGCCGCCATTGACGTGGCCGCGCTCCGCGCCCGCCAGGCGGCAGGCGAGACCGTGGGCCTCGGCCTCGCCGTCTTTTGCGAACAAGGCGCGCACGGCACCAGTGTCTATCACGGTTGGGGCATCCCCTTCGTACCGGGCTTCGAACAGGCCCAGGCGCGCTTCACGCCCGATGGCGTGCTGGAGCTGCGCGTGGGCCTGCACAGCCATGGCCAGGGGCTGGAGACGACGCTGGCGCAGGTCGCGCACGAAGTCCTTGGCGTCGATCCCGCCCGCGTGCGCCTGGTGCATGGCGACACCGCGCTGACGCCCTACAGCACGGGCACCTGGGGCAGCCGCGCTATGGTGATGGCCGGCGGCGCCGTTGCCGAAGCCTGCCGCCAACTGGGCGAACGCGCGCTGACCATCGGCGCCGCCCTGCTGCAGGCGCCGCGCGAGGCCTGCGTGTTGCGCGACGGCGCCATCGTGCAGGGGGAGGCGAAGGTCACGCTCGATGAGGTCGCGCGCACCTGGTACCGCCGCCCGCAGAACCTGCCGCGCGAGGTCGACAAGGGCGGCCTGGAGGTCACCGCCGGCTACCGGCCGGACCCCGATACCGGCACGCATAGCTACGCCGCCCATGCCGTAGTCGCGCGGGTGGACCGCGAAACCGGCGCGGTGGTGCTTGAGCAATACGTCATTGTGGAAGATGGCGGCACGCTCGTGAACCCGATGATCGTCGACGGACAGGTGCTCGGCGGCACCGCGCAGGGCATTGGCACTGCCCTCTATGAGGAGATGCCCTTCGACGCTCAGGGCCAGCCGCTGGCAGGTACGCTCGCCGACTATCTGCTGCCCGGGGCGTCGGAGGTGCCGGACATCACCATAGAACATATGGTCACGCCCAGCCCCTGGACGCGCTTCGGCCAGAAAGGCATCGGCGAGAGCGGCGCCATCGGTCCGCCGGCTGCAATCGTGAACGCCATCAACGACGCGCTGGCCCGCTTCGGTGCGGAGGTCACGGATCTGCCGGCGACGCCCGCACGCGTGCTGGCAGCCCTTGCCAAGGTAGGTGCCGCGTGAAGCCGGCACCTTTCGATTATACGCGCCCGCGGGACTGGTCGGCCGCACTGGCGGCGCTGGCCGCTGGCGCCCGCCCGACCGCTGGCGGCCAATCTCTGGGGCCGATGCTGAACTTGCGGCTGGCCATGCCTGAGACCATCGCCGACCTTCGGCATCTGCCGGGCTTTGGCGTCATCGACCAGCAGCGCGATTGCGTGCGGATAGGCGCCGGCACGACCCATGCGCGCATCGAGGATGGGGCGGTGCCCGGGCAGGTTGGCGCGATCCTGGCGCGGATCGCCCGAAACATCGCCTATCGGGCGGTCCGCAATCGCGGAACCCTTGGCGGCAGCTTGTCGCATGCCGACCCGGCGGCGGATTGGGTGACGGTGCTGCCGGCCTTTCCCGGCCATGCCATTGCCCTCGGCCCAGAGGGAGAGCGGCGCATCCCCCTCGGCTGCTTCGTCACTGGTGTCTTCGCGGTGGCCCTGCAGGAGACCGAATTGCTGCAGGCGGTAGAGTTGCCGATGCTGCCCGAGGGCACACGCTTCGGACACTGGAAATTCTGCCGAAAGCCCGGCGAATTTTCGAAGGCGTCGGCCTGCGTGCTGGCCCTGCCCGGCAGCGCGCCACGGGCGGTCCTCGCAGCGCTGGACCAGCGGCCTCTAGTGATCGACGACGCCGCAGCGCTGCTGGCTGCCCCCGAGGCAGAGGCAGCCCGCATCGTCGAAGGTCTTCGCCTTGCCGATCCCTGGCGCGAGGCCCTGGCGCGCGTCGCGCTGCGCAACGCTGCGCAGGAGGCTGCATGAAGCTCCACTTGACCGTCAATGGGGCAGCCACAGCCCTGGAGGCTGAGCCGCGCACCCATCTCGCCGATCTGTTGCGGGACCAGCTGCTGCTGACGGGGACGCATATTGGCTGCGAACACGGCGTCTGCGGCGCCTGCACCGTCGAACTAGACGGTGCGCCGGCACGCTCCTGCCTGATGCATGCCGGAAGCTGCGACGGCGCGACGGTGCGCACCATCGAAGGCCTGGTTGACGACCCGGTGATGGCGCTGCTGTGCGAGGCCTTCAGTGCCGAACACGCGCTGCAATGCGGCTATTGCACGCCTGGCATGCTGATGACCGCACGTGACATCGTGCTGCGCCTGCCCGAGGCCGATGAAGACCGGGTGCGGGAGGAATTGGCCGGCAATCTCTGCCGCTGCACCGGCTATCGCGGCATCGTCCGCGCCCTCCTTGCCGTTCTGGCCAGCCGTCGGAGGCCTGGCTCGGGAGACCCAGACAGTCCGCTGAGTGGATGTCTTGCCTGACAGCAGCGAAGGTGGCGCTGGCGGGGATCAAGGGTGAGAAGACGCTGGCTGAGCTGCCCGAGCTGTTTGACACGCACCCGCATCAGATTACCGCCTGGAAAGGGCAACTGCAGGAGTGGACTGCTGGGCTCTTCGGTCCTGGCGGTGCGCCGAGCGAGGCGGCGCCGGTAGTCGACCTGAAATCGCTGCATGCGAAGATTGGGTAAGCGTGCGCTCGCGGCTGCCTTGCGGCGCGCCGTGCTGATCGGCTGTCCTGGCTGGCTGCTGGGCGCTGCGGATGTCCGTTGCCGCCCTTAAGCCTAGGGGTAAGGTCGGTGCCGGACGGTCGAGTGGGTGAAGTGATCAGCGTCGCGGTGCGGCGGCGTCTGTGGACGGTTGAGCAAAAGCTGGCGCTGGTCGAGGAAGTGTTGCGGCCGGGTGCTTCGGTGGCAGCGGTGGCGGACCGGCACGGGATGAGCCGCAGCCTGCTTTTCGACTGGCGACGGCAAGTGCGCGAGGGGACGATGCCTGGCGTAGCGCGCGCCGATGCGGCGCCCGCTCTGGTGCATGT
>CAITYE010000443.1 GCA_903896535.1 uncultured Paracraurococcus sp. | reverse complement strand
GATCGTGGTGATGGAGGCGGGCCGGGTGGTGGAAATGGGCGACCACGCAGCGCTCATGGCGGCTAATGGGCTCTACGCGCGGCTGGTGCGGACCCAGAGCTTTACAGAAAGCTAGAAGCCGGCAGCCAAAGAGAGGAGCATTTTCTTAGCGATTTTGGCCCATCTAGGGCCCGATTTGACGCTTTGCCGCAGAGCAACATAAAGAGGCGTAGCGCGGCATCGCCAGTCCGTGTGGTCCGCAGCGGGAGTTAAGCCATCCATGTCCCATTCGCCGGATGCCCGAGAGGCGACCATGATCGGCCGCCGTACTGACGGCACGCCAATTCGCCGACCGCTCTCGCCCCACCTCCAAGTCTATGACATGGCCCAGATGACGAGCGCCACCTCGATCGCTGGCCGCGTCACCGGCGTGATCTGGACGGTCGGCTTGCTGATCCTGGTGTGGTGGCTTCTGGCTGCCGCAGCGGGGCCGCGGGCCTATGCCGCGGTGTCCTGGTTCCTATCTTCCTGGCTCGGCGTCCTGGGCCTTCTCGGCCTCACCGCGGCGGCTTGGTACCACACGCTGAACGGTGTCCGGCATCTGGCCTATGATGCGGGCTTTGGGTTTGATATTCCAACGACCTACAAATCTGGCCGTGCGGTCATCATTGGCACCGCGGTGGCAACGATCCTGACCTGGATCATCGCCCTGACCGCCCGGGCTTGAAGGAGGTTACCCGCATGGCCCAAGACGCTTTTCAGGGGGTTCCGCTCCGCAGCGCGCTAGGGCGGGTACGCGGCAAAGGCTCGGCGCGCGGCGGCACTCATCACTGGTTCATGCAGCGCGTCACCTCGATAGCGCTCCTGCCGCTGATGTTGTGGTTCACGCTGTCCGTGGCGGCGTTGGCGGGCGCCTCCCATGCCGAGACTGTGGCTTGGATCGGCCGTCCTGTTAATGCCTTGCTGTTGCTCGCCAGCATTGCGCTCGCCTTCCATCACACGGCGGCGGGGTTGCAAGTTATCCTGGAAGACTATCTCCATAAGGAGTGGCCGCGCCTCGTGGCCATCCTCTTGGCGAAGGGGGCCTGCTGGCTGGCGGCGATCGCTGCGGCTTTTGCGGTCCTACGTATCGCCATATAAACAAGTAACGAAGACGGATCGGCACGATGAACGCGATCACCTCCCCCTCCCGCGGCGCCTACCGCATTGTTGATCACACCTATGATGTGGTGGTGGTCGGCGCTGGCGGCGCCGGCCTGCGCGCTACCTTCGGTATGGGCGCGTCGGGCCTATCCACGGCCTGCATCACCAAGGTCTTCCCCACCCGCAGCCACACCGTGGCGGCGCAGGGCGGGGTCGGCGCCGCGCTCGGCAATATGGGCGAGGATGACTGGCGCTGGCACATGTACGACACCGTCAAGGGCTCCGACTGGCTCGGCGACCAGGACGCGATCGAGTATATGTGCCGCGAGGCGATCCCCGCGATCATCGAGCTGGAGCACTACGGCGTGCCCTTCAGCCGGACCGAGGACGGCAAGATCTACCAGCGCCCCTTCGGCGGCCATATGCAGAATTATGGCAAGACGCCGGCGTTGCGCGCCTGTGCCGCCGCCGACCGAACCGGTCACGCGATCCTGCACACGCTCTATCAGCAGAGCCTGAAGCACAATTGCGAATTCTTCGTTGAATATATCGCCCTCGATCTGATCATGGATGATGAGGGCGCCTGCCGCGGCGTCATGGCCTGGTGCCTGGAGGATGGCTCGATCCATCGCTTCCGCGCGCAGACCGTGGTGCTGGCGACCGGGGGCTACGGCCGGGCCTATTTCTCCTGCACTTCGGCCCATACCTGCACGGGCGATGGGGGCGGCATGGTGCTGCGCGCCGGCCTGCCGCTGCAGGACAATGAGTTCGTGCAGTTCCACCCAACCGGCATCTACGGCTCCGGCTGCTTGGTGACCGAGGGGGCACGGGGCGAGGGGGGCTACCTCACCAACTCGGAAGGCGAGCGCTTCATGGAGCGGTATGCACCGACCGCGAAGGATCTCGCCTCCCGCGACGTGGTCAGCCGCGCCATGTCGATAGAAATTCGCGAGGGTCGCGGCGTTGGTCCGTTGAAGGACCATATTCACCTGCATCTGGAGCATCTCGGTGCCGATCTGCTGCATGAGCGGCTGCCTGGCATTTCCGAGACCGCGAAGATCTTCGCGGGCGTCGACGTGACCAAGGAACCGATCCCGATGCTGCCGACCGTGCACTACAACATGGGTGGCATTCCGACGAACATCCACACGGAAGTGCTTAACCCGATCGCTGGTGACCAGGATCGTGTGGTGCCCGGGCTGATGGCGGTCGGCGAGGCGGCGTGCGTCTCGGTGCATGGCGCGAATCGACTTGGTACCAACTCGCTGCTCGACCTTGTCGTCTTTGGCCGAGCCGCGGCGCACCGTGCCGCCGAGACCATCAAGCCAGGAGCAACTCAGGCTCCCCTACCTTCCGATGCGGGCCAGGCATCGCTCGATCGGCTCGACCGGGTACGGAATGCGAAGGGCGGCACGCCAGTCGCCAATCTGCGGACCAACATGCAGCGTACCATGCAGACCCATGCCGCAGTCTTCCGTACCTCGCAGTTGCTAAAGGAGGGCGTGGAGAAGATGGACAAGGTGCGTGCCGGTTTTGGCGATATCCAGATCGCTGATCGGTCGCTGATCTGGAACTCCGATCTTGTGGAGGCATTGGAGCTCGACAACCTGATTGGCAATGCGCTGACCACCATCCACGGTGCGGACGCGCGCAAGGAAAGCCGCGGTGCGCATGCGCAGGAAGATTACCCGGATCGCGACGATGCCAACTGGATGAAGCACACCCTAGCCTGGGTGAACGCGAAGGGCGGCGTGAAGCTCGACTACCGTGACGTGAAGATGCGGACCCTGACCAACGAGGTGCAAGTCTTCCCGCCGAAGGCGCGCGTTTACTAACCCTCGCTTCACCGCTCACACGGGCCGAGGCGCACTTGGCTACGACAGAGGTTAGATATGGCTGAATTCAAGCTGCCCGCGAATAGCACCGTCTCCCTTGGCAAGACCCATAAGGCGGAGGCGGGTGCGAAGAACGTGAAAGCGTTCAAGATCTATCGTTGGGACCCCGACACCGGAGAGAACCCCCGCGCCGATACCTTCGAGATTGATCTTGATAAATGTGGGCCGATGGTTCTCGACGCGCTGATCAAGATCAAGAACGAGGTCGACACCACGCTGACCTTCCGCCGATCCTGCCGTGAAGGTATCTGCGGCAGCTGCGCGATGAACATTGACGGGCTTAATACGCTCGCCTGCCTGAAGCCGATCGACGACGTCACTGGCGATGTAAAGATCAATCCCCTGCCGCATATGCCGGTGGTGAAGGATCTGGTTCCCGATCTCAGCCAAATCTACGCCCAGCTTCGCAGTGTTGAGCCTTGGCTGAAATCGGACACACCGCCGCCGCCCGACGCGGAACGCCTGCAATCCAAAGCGGAACGGGCCAAGCTCGACGGCCTCTGGGAGTGTATCCTTTGCTTTTGCTGCTCCACCGCATGCCCATCCTATTGGTGGAATGGGGACCGCTATCTTGGCCCGGCGGTGTTGCTGCAGGCTTATCGCTGGATCGCCGATAGTCGCGACGAGGCGATGGGAGAGCGACTGGACGATCTGGAAGATCCCTTCCGGCTCTATCGCTGCCATACCATCATGAACTGCGCCCGGACCTGCCCGAAAGGGCTGAACCCGGCGCAGGCCATCGGCAAGATCAAGCAGTTGCTCGTGGAGCGGCAGGCCTGATTGTTTGCCTTTGAAGCAGGATGCGTCCGCATTCGCTTACGCATCCTGCTCTAATCTTTGTTTGGCCGAGGGCTTCAGGGTTTTCGGCGCTTCCGCCGCAACGAATCCCCTTCTAAGCCGGGCGTTTCGGCACGGCAGGCCCGCTTCGACAGCCTGTTTTGCGCACCGCTCAGTGTTGGTCAGTTCGGGACCGATGAGGAACGCGGCCGGCGCCCGCTCCGTGTCCCTTGCTATGAAACAGCGGGGTCTCGCACCACGATCCATGGTCGTCCCATCGAAGGCCTCTTCGCGATCGTCGATCTCAATGCGGCGCAGGTTCTACGGGTCATCGACCTGGGTATGGCACCAGCGCCCCCTGTGACCGATGCGTTGGGCGAAGTTAACCTGCCCGGCATCCGCCCGCCCGCGCTGCCGGTAATCATCAGCGCGCCGCGCGGCGGCAATGCCCGCATCGTTGGCCATGAAGTGGCTTGGGACAACTGGCGCTTCCATCTCAAGCTCGACCGCCGCTTCGGCCCAGTGCTCTCGTTGGTGCGCTGGGCTGAAGATAATTTGCCGCCACGCCTTGTGCTCTACCAGGGTTATGCTTCGGAGATGGTAAGCGTCAGCCCGTCGCCACGGTCTTCTTCTCCAGTTTAAAGTTCCAGGGCAGGAGCTCGCTGAGACGGTCGATGGTGTGGCCGCGGCAGAGGCGGTCTATCACAGCGGCAATGTAGGCTTCCGGATCGAAGCCGTT